>DATNDF010000392.1 GCA_035607015.1 Candidatus Angelobacter sp.
ACGTGCTTGATTTCAATTTTCTCGACGGTCAGTCCCGTCTGCGCGGCCAACAATGGCAGCCAGCCCGACGCCAGCACCCAGAGCAGCGGCCAGCAACGACGGGGCAACAATTTCATTCAGTTAACTGTCGATCGGCACATCTTCCGTGCTGACTTTTGCCGCGCTCTCGAACCGGGTGTAGGCTTTTAAAAATGTCAGGGCCACGTCCCCCGTCGGGCCGTTGCGCTGTTTTGCGATCAGCAAATTCACCGGCACCGCGTCCTGCTCCATCGACGGTGCCTCATCGTCTTCACCGCCGCTTGGCTTGTAGAGTAGAGCCACCAGGTCGGCATCCTGTTCAATCGCGCCCGACTCGCGCAGATCGGACAGCCGCGGTTTGCGGTTTTTGTCCTTTTCGAGTTCGCGATTGAGTTGGCTCAGAACGATCACCGGAACACTCAGTTCCTTGGCCAACGCCTTGATGCCGTTGGAAATGTCAGCGATTTCCTGCTGCCGGTTTTCCGCTCGCCGCGAAGTAGAATGGAGCAGTTGCAGGTAGTCAATGACAAAGAGCTTCACCCCGTGCTGCTGCGCCATCCGTCGCGCCTTCGCGCGCAATTGAAGGATGGAAAGCGCCGGCGTGTCGTCGATGAACAGCGGCGCGCCCGCCAGTTTGCCCGCCGAACCGGTGAGTTTCGGAAAGTCCCGCTCCGCCAGAAAACCGTCGCGGATGCTGCGCAGGTTGACCCGCGACCGCGAACACAACATCCGCAACACCAGCGAGTCCGCGGTCATTTCCAGGCTGAACACACCCACCGGCAGCCGCTCGTCCGCCGCCACGTGTTCTGCGATGTTCATCGCCAGCGAGGTCTTGCCCATGCTGGGTCGCGCGGCGATGACGATCATTTCCCCGCCGTGAAAACCGCTGGTCATCTTGTCCAGGTCGGGGAATCCGGTGGAAACACCGGTCAGCATTCCCTGGCGTTGATGAAACTCCTCGATGGTCGTGATGGCCCGCTTGACCAGGTCCTTGATCGTCCGTGTGGTCGCCTCGACCCGTTCTTCACTGATGCGCAACACGTCGCGTTCCACTTCATCGAGCAAGGCGTCCACTTCGCCCTCGTGTTCGTAAACCCGGCCCACGACTCCGGTGCACGTCTGGATCATGCGGCGAAGCAGATGCTTTTCCCGCACGATGTCGGTGTAGTAGCTGAGGTTCGCGGCCGACGGCACGGCGTCCGGCAACGACGAAAGATACGCCAGCCCGCCCACGGCCTCGAGCTGGTTGCGGTCCTTGAGCCGCTGCTGGACCGTCAGCAGATCGATCGCCTCCTTGTGGTCGTACATTTCGGCCAGCAGCTCGTAGAGATGCCGGTGGCGCAAATCGTAAAACATCTCCGAACCGGCGCGGAATTTTTCAATGCACACGCCCATGCAGTCGTTGGGCGAGAGCAACACGCAACCCAAAACCCCCTGCTCGGCCTCGATCGAGTGTGGCGGCAGGCGGTCCAGGCGGGGCGCGCTCGTTGCCGCCACTTTCTGCCGGCGGGCCTTTTGTAAATCCGCCGACGCGACGCTGGCTCCGGTTTCGATGGTGTCAATCATGGATCAAAGCAGACAAGATTTTCAGCGACAGAGCAATGAAGAGATGCCGGAAGACATCAACCGCGAGTTGACAGCTTATTCACCGGCGCTCTGAAACCGGAAAACGAAACAGGCAAGCCGGCCGGACTTGCCTGTTTCAAAAAACTGCCCTGACAGGACTACTCCGACTTTTTCTCGGCCCTCGGTTTGCGCGGCGCGCGTTCCTTTGTCGCTTCGGCTTTCGCCGCGGGCGTGTCTTTGTCTTTGGCCTTTGCCGTGACGCCTTCCCGTGCTTTCGGCGCGGCGCCCTCTCCGGCCCTGCCTGCCACCGCTTCCCGGGTTCGGCGCATCGCCGTCTCTTTTGCCTTTGGCTCTGCGGTCGCCTCGGCCGGATTGGCCGCCGGTGTTGCGCTTTCGACCCTGACCTTCAGCGTCGTCACCACCTCCGGATGCAGCCGAAGCTCCACTTCGTGTTCCCCGGCCGCGCGGAGCGGGCGTTCGAGATGGACTTTTTTCTTGTCGATGGCGATGTCGAACTGGTGCTTCAGCTCGTCCACGATGACGCCCGCCGTGATCGAACCGAACATTTTGCCCTCTTCGCCGGTCTTGGCGGTGAGCACCAGCACCATCTTCGCAAGGCTCCGGGACAGTTCGCTCATGGTGTTGAACTCGTGCGCTTCACGCTCGGCGCGGCGCTGTCGCAGCGCCTCCAGGCGGCGTTTGTTCGCCGCTGTCAGTGGAATCGCCAGTCCTTGCGGGAAAAGATAGTTGCGGGCGTAGCCGGCGGCGACCTTCACCTGGTCGGACTCCGCGCCCAGCCCCACCACATTGTGAGTTAGAATGATTTCAGTTTTTGGCATACGAAAAAAATGTCGTGTTGAAAACTCCGGGATCAAAGGCTCCCCGGCCCGCTCTGCCGGCCGTGGTTAAAAGGGAACGTCGTCGTCGGATGGAGGGCCGTCCGCTTCGGCGCCTTCGGCCGCCGCCGGGGCAGCTGCGGCCGGCGCGGACGCGCGTCGCGGCGCATCGCCGCCCTCGCCTCCGCCGGTCGGACTGCCGAGGAACTGGACCGTCTCCGCCACGACGCCGAGCTTGCTCCGTTTCTGGCCCGTTTGTTTGTCGTCCCACTGGTCGAGGCGCAGGCGGCCTTCGATAAGGATCGGCCGGCCCTTGCGCATGTACTGTCCGACGTTTTCCGCGGTCCGGCCAAACACGTCCACGTCCACAAAGGTTACTTCCTCCTTTTTCTCCCCGGCGTCGTTGGTCCACACGCGGTTCACTGCGAGACCGATCTTGGCGATGGCCGTGCCCTTGGGAGTGTAGCGCAATTCCGGATCGCGCGTCAGGTTTCCGACCAGGATGACTTTGTTGAAACTTGCCATAAACTATTTCAATCGGCCGGCCTCCTTCAGCGGCGGCGCGATGGTGAAGAGCACCCGATAAACCTCGTCGTTCAAATCGAATCGCTGGCGCAACTGGTTCACCGATCCGGGTTCCAGCTCAAAAATAAAGTTCACGTAGAAACCCGCGCTGTGCCTGCGGTCCGCCACGCGCGTGAAATTGCGCTTGTCCATCTTCTGCACGGTTTCCACCTTGCCGCCCGCCGCCGTGATCTCCGACGAAATCCTGTCGATGGCTTCCTTGATGCCCTCCTCCTTCGCCACCGTGTCCAGAATAAACAAACCTTCGTATCTTTTCATTTTTGATCTTCGTTGCCGGGGCCTTGCACCGCCCCGTTGAATTGACTCATCGCTTTCCTGATGCCGTCGGCCAGCCAGCATTCGATCTGGTCGGCCGCACGGTCCAAAACCGCTTCCATCATCCGGCCTTCATCCTCGCTGAAGCGCCCCAACACATGACCCGTGATCTCTCGCGCGGTGCCGGGCGAGCGTCCGATCCCGATTCGCAACCGGGCGTACTCGCGCGATCCCAGGCGCTGTTCGATCGATTCCAGCCCGTGATGACCGCCGCTGCTGCCTCGCGGCCGGAGCCGGAGTTCGCCCAGCGGCAGGTCGGCATCGTCCACCACTACCAGCAACCGGTCCAGCGGCAGTCGGAAGTATTCCGTCAGTCGGCCGACCGCCTCGCCGCTCTCGTTCATATACGTCTGCGGCTGGCACAGCGTCAACCTGCGGCCGGACCGCTCCACTTTCGCCAGGCGCGACGCAAACTTGGCGTTCCTCGCCCACTTCGCCTGCCAGCGGTCCGCCAGCCGCTCGACCACCATGAACCCGGCGTTGTGCCGTGTCCGGGCATGCTCGGCTCCCGGATTTCCCAAGCCCACAATGAGAAAAAGGTTCTCCACGCGAGGGCTTGTTCGTGCGGTCGGGCGCGGCACGACCACCCGCCGCAATCACTACTTCTTCTTCTCGGGTTTCTTCTCCGCTTTGTCGGCGGGCTTTTCGGCCGCCTTCTCGCCGCCCTTTTCGGCCGGCTTGGCGCCCTTTTCCGCCGGTTTGCCGCCCGCACCCGGCGCGGCCTCCGCCGCGCCTTCTTCCTTCTTCTCTTTGAGTACCTCGGGCTCGGCCAGCGGTGTCGTCGCCGCTTCGAGCGCCGCGGCTTCCTGCGCCTCGGTGATCGGCGCGGCCACGGAAATCACCGGAATCTTCTTGTCGCCGATGACTTCCACGCCGGGTGGCAGTGGAATCTCACCCAGATGAATCGTCTGGCCGATCTCCAGCGGAGTCACGTCCACCGTGATCGCTTCGGGCAGGTCCTTCGGCAACGCCCGCACTTTCAGTTTGAACAGGACGTGCTCGAGCACTCCGCCGCCGGTCTTGACGCCCGCCGCCTCGCCCGCGGTCTCCACCGGCACGGTGACCGTTACTTTTTCGGTCTCGGCGACCTCGTGAAAATCCACGTGCAGGACTTTTCCGCTCAACGGGTGATGCTGGATTTCCTGCACCAGCGCCAGCCGGCGCGACTTCGCTTCCCCCTCGATCGCCAGGTCAACCAGGATGGTCTCGGACACCGAGTGATGAATCAACTCCTCGATTTCGTTCAGACCGACCTCGAGATTTTGCGGCCGGGTCTGGCGGCCGTAAATGACCGCCGGAACGCGACCGCTGGCGCGCAGTTTCCTGACGCGGGTGCGTTTGGCCAGCGTCCGGGGAAAAACCTTCAAGGATAATGATTTCATGTCACGATTCGACGACCGACACCGGCGGCGCAAAAACCCTTCAACTCGTGCGCCCGCCCTTAAACTCAAAAAGCGAAGTCACCGAGGAATTACTGTGGATTCGCTTGATCGCTTCGCCCAACAACCCCGCCACCGAACGCGTGGTGATCTTCACCCCGTCTATCGGAGGGCGGAGAACAGTATCAGTCGTGATAAGTTCGTCAATATTTGATTTCTTCAGCCGCTCCACCCCCAGGTCGTTCAAAATCGCGTGCGAAACGCAGGCATAAACGCTCTTGGCCCCCTTCTTCCGGAGCAACGCCGCCGCGGTCGTCAGCGTGCCCGCCGTTTCCGTCAGATCGTCCACCATCAGGACGTTCTTGTTCTTGATTTCGCCGATGATCGCCATGGACTCCACGTGCTCGGCGCTCTTCCGCCGCTTCGCCACGATGGCCAGCCCTCCCTCCAGCACCTGCGAGTAGGCGTGGGCCATCTTCAGGCCGCCCACGTCCGGGCTGACCACCACCAGGTCCGGCAACGCCTTTTTCTTCAGGTAATCGTACATCACCGGCGCCGCATAGAGATGGTCCACGGGAATGTCGAAGAACCCCTGAATCTGCTGCGCATGCAGGTCCATGGTCAGGACGCGGTTCGCGCCGGCGGCGACGAGCAGGTTGGCCACCAGCTTGGCGGTGATCGGCACACGCGGCTGGTCCTTGCGGTCCTGCCGGGCATATCCGTAAAACGGCAGCACGGTCGTGATGCGCGACGCGCTCGCCCGCCGCAACGCGTCCATCATGATGAACATCTCCATCAAATGATGGTTGGTCGGCGGGCTGGTGGACTGCACCACGAACACGTCCTCGCCGCGGACGTTCTCCTCGATCTTCACGAACGTCTCGCCGTCTGGAAACGAGGTCACCGCGCACTTGCCCAGCTCGATGCCGATATAGTCGCAGATCGCCCTTGCCAAGGGCGGATTCGAGGTGCCGCTGAAAACTTTCACGCTGCGTTTCGCGTCCGGGTTTCGCTAAAATAAAAAACCACCGCCACCGGTGGGTTTCTGTTTCGGGACTGTAACAGTGAGCCTTGCCCGCGCAAGATGAATTTTGCAAGGGCCGCGTC
>DATNDF010000393.1 GCA_035607015.1 Candidatus Angelobacter sp.
TGGCGACGGCAAGGCCGACAAGTTCACCATCTACGCCGATAATTTGAACCTCGCGACCTCGCTGGTGTTCGTGAACGGCGGCGTCATCGTTTCGGAAGCGCGCCACATGCTCTTTCTTAAGGACACCGACGGCGACGACAAGGCTGATGTGCGGCGGGCCATTCTTCCGGGCTGGGGCACGGGCGACACGCACGCGATGCAGAGCAATCTCGGCCGCGGCTTTGATAACTGGCTCTACGGCGCGGTGGGTTACTCGAATTTCCGCGGCAACGTCGGTGGCAAGGACCTCCAATTCGGCCAGGGCATTTTCCGTTTCGAGGCGGATGGCTCCGCGCTCCAGTTTCTCCATCAGTTCAACAACAACACGTGGGGTTTCGGACAGAATGTTGACGGCGATGTCTTCGGTTCGACGGCGAACGGTAATCCATCTTTTTACGGATATCTTCCCGCCCGCATCCTGAATCCGACGCAGCCTGGCTTTGGCCGGCGTGGAGGTAATGGTTTCCGCCCCGGCTATCGGCTTGGCTCGGACAACGCGGGCGATGGCGCTGCTGTCAATGTTCGCCGCCTTCCTTCCGCCAGGTCGCTGGCTCCCGGCATGCGCATGCATCCCAACACGCCGAATGTGCGCATGGTGGATAACTTCGGCGGGTATACGGCCGCGGCGGGACATGCTTTCATGGTCAGCGACGCACTGCCTGCGCGCCTGCTCGGCAAGGCGCTGGTGAACGAGCCGACTGCGAAGCTCATTGGCATGATGGATATTCAACGCGACGGCGGCGGTTACAAGGCGCTCGATGGATTCAACTTCCTCGCCAGCAGCGATGAATGGATGTCGCCGATCTTCTCCGATGTCGGTCCCGACGGCGCGATTTGGGTGATCGATTTCTACAGCTTCGTCATTCAGCACAACCCGACGCCCAGCATTCAGTCCGCGGGCATCCAGGCCACGACCGGTCGCGGCGGCGCTTACATGACCGAGAACAACCTGCGTGACCAATCTCACGGCCGCATCTACCGCGTCGTCTGGAAGGACGGTCCGAAAAGCTCCGTCAAGTCTCTCGCGAAGGCGAAGATTTCCGAACTCATGGCGGCGCTCGACAGTGGCAACCAATTCTGGAGCCTCACGGCGCAGCGCTTGATCGTGGACAACAAAATGACCGACGCCTCTCTCGCGTTGAAAAAACGCGTGCGATCCGGCAACGGCGGAACCGGCGCGGTTCACGCCCTCTGGTCGCTCGAAGGAATCGGCGCGCTCGACAAGGAAACGCATCAGAAAGCATTGCTCGACAAGGATCCCGCGCTCCGCCGCAACGCGATTCGTGCGCTGCCTGCGAACGACGCCGGACGCCAACTTTTCTTCAGCAGTCCGGTGATTCAAGACCCGGATCTGCTCACGCGTGAGGTTGCGTTTGTGAAGCTCGCCCAGTTCCCGACCATTCCCGAAATCCAAACCGTCGTCGCCCAACTGCCACACGTTGCTGCCAATACCAACGATGCGTTCTTGAACGACGCGCTGACGCTGCTCGGTCGTATTCACAAAGTCTCCGGTGTCGGTGCGAATGAAGTGAAGGTGGCGCCGGGTGATCCCAAACGTGGTGAGGAATTGTTCTTTAACAACCCCATCGCTGCGTGCGTCTCCTGCCACACGGTGAAAGGCAAGGGCGGCGACGTTGGTCCCATCCTCGATGGAATCGCCGTTCGCGCCGACAAAGCCTACATCGTTGAAAGCCTCATGGACCCGAATGCAAAACTCGCCAAAGGATTTGAGAACCTCGCAATCTCGCCCATGCCGCCACTCGGCGTGCTGTTGAAGGAACAGGAACTCGCGGACATCCTCGCGTTTCTCGACACGCTGAAAACTCCGCCGAAAGATGGCGTGACGGTTCCAGTAAAAAAAGCCAACCCATACGAGTAGTCATGAAGAAGCGATTTTTTTCCATTGGATTGGTTGCCTTGTTGAATCCTTTGCTGTTGCAGGCTGGCGGAGCCGATGCCTTGAAGCTCGACTCAGAGGGATTCATCCGCGATTGGGTCATGCTCGCCCCGATCGCTCTCCCCAAAGGAGAGAGCGGCGCCGATGCGATATTCAAGGAACAGATCAGGGACGAAGGCGCCCTTCGACCCAAGGCTGGCGACAAGGCCAAAATTGGCGGGAAGGAATTGACATGGCAGAACATCACTGCGTCAACCAACTACTTCGACTTCAATGCAGTCCTGAAAACCGTCAATGACCATGCAGCCGGTTACATGGTCACCTACATCGAATGCGATACGGAGAGGCCCGACGTGATCATGGCGGTGGCCAGCAACGATGAGGGACGAATCTATTTTAACGGTGTGGATATTTATGCGTTCAGCGAACCGCGTACCCTGATGCTCGATGCAGACAAGGGAAAGGTGACCTTGAAAAAGGGCGTCAATGTCGTCGTTTTCAAAGTCATCAACGAACAGAACAGTTGGCAGGGATGCATGCGCCTTCTGGACAAGGCCGGCGCTCCTTTGAAAGATCTCAAGATCAAACTGTCACCTTGATTTTACCTATGCAGGACAGAACCACGAATGGAACGCTGCTGGCCATTCTTCTCGCGTTCGCCGTCTTCCACCCAGTGACTCGCGCCGAGACGAACGCTGGTCCAACCATCAGCCTGAAGCTGATGACCGAAGGGTTGGGCGCGCCGATTGGACTCGTTCCGATTCCCGACGGCTCGGGACGATTGCTCGTGGCCGAGCAGGCCGGTCTCATTCAACTCATCGACCGCGATGGGAAAAAGTCCGCGCAGCCCTTCCTCGATCTTCGGGAAAAGATCGTCCCGCTGGGCAAAGGGATGGAGGAGCGCGGTCTCCTCGGACTGGCGCTGAACCCGCAGTTCAAGTTCAACCACAAGTTCTATGGGGTCTATAGTGCGCCGCTTCGCACCAACGCGCCGCTCCAATGGGATCACGCCGAGCGCCTCAGTGAATTCAGAACTACCGGCGCTGACTTCGCGACGGCCGACCCAGCCTCCGAGCGCGTCCTTCTGGAAATCGACGAGCCGGACTGGAATCACAACAGCGGTCGCCTCGCGTTCGGACCGGATGGTTTTCTGTACTGGACCGTGGGCGACGGCGGCGCTTTCAACGACGTCGGCGACGTGGCGCGCGGACGCGGTCATCCGCCCGAGGGCAACGGCCAGAAGCTCGACACCCTCCTCGGCAAGGTGCTGCGCCTCGACGTCGAACACGGCACGCCCTATGGCATTCCGAAGGACAATCCCTACGCCGATGGCAAGAGGGGGTTGCCGGAGATTTTCGCTTACGGCCTGCGCAATCCCTGGGGCATCTCCTTCGATCGCGGCGGCAAGCACGACTTGATCGTCGTCGATGTGGGGCAGGATCGTTGGGAGGAAATCAACGTCATCGTCAAAGGCGGCAATTACGGCTGGCGTTTGCGCGAAGGCTTCGAGGGATTCGATCCGAAGGACCCGCTTCACGCCCCGACCAATGCCGCAACCGTAGGAGCCGATGGCAAGCCATTCGTCGATCCGGTCTTTGCCTACAAAACGTTGCGCGGACGCGGCACGGATCCGCAATCCTACGGCGTCACGATCACCGGCGGATATGTCTATCGCGGCAAAGCCATCCCGGCGCTCCTCGGTAAATATATCTTTGCTGACTGGTCACGCAGCATGGCCATCCCCGACGGCACGCTGCTGGTCGCGACGATTCCGCCGCCCGGTTCCGGCACGGCGCGCTGGACCGTCCAGCCACTGGCGCTCAAGGAATTTCCCAACGGACGAATCAAATCCTTCATTTGGGCCCTGGGCGAGGACGACGAGGGAGAACTTTACGTGTTGGCCAACGGAATCAATTCCGTCGTCCAAACCCGCGGCAAAGTTTTCAAACTGGTGCCGCAACAGGAGTCACCATGAAAGCAATCGCATGCTTCGCTTGTGTGTCCGCGACACTGCTCGTTATTTGCGCGGGAGCCGAAGCAGCTGACAACCCTGCCTCGCTGAAGGATGCCTTCAAGGATTACTTCCTCGTGGGCACGGCGGTGAACCGGAGCATGGTTACAGGCGGCGCAGCGTTTCGCCGAAGCGCGGAGCAGAACGCCAGGGACGTTGCTCTCATCAAGGAACAGTTCAATCAGATCTCGCCCGAGAACGATCTCAAGTGGCAATCGATCCATCCGCGCGAAGGCTCCGATGGTTATGAGTTCGGCCCGGCTGACGCCTTTGTGAACTTCGG
>DATNDF010000394.1 GCA_035607015.1 Candidatus Angelobacter sp.
TCTCGTCCACGGGAAAGGCCGCGATCAGCTCGAGTTTGTTGGTGGCGGCGTTGAGCGCGTCCCAGAGCGATTCAAAGGTCCGCCCGCACTCCTCCGCCTCCCTCTCCTTCGCCCACACCGTCTGGTCCATCTTCTGTTCTCTTGCTTCAAGCGCCGTGAACTGGTTGACCCGTTCACTGCTCACGACATCGTCGGGGTTGGTCGCGTCTTTTTCGGACGACGCAGACCGTCTGCGTGCGATTGCGAAGACCACCCAGCAAACCAACAGAAGAACGAACACCCACGCGAGCAATCTGCGCGAGGAGTGGTTCATGGCGGCACATTAGCGTGTTGACCCGCCGCTGTCAGCCTGCGAATCCCGTTCGGTGTGTTTTGCGGCGCGGTGCGTGCGGCAGGCGCTCGCAATAGACACACGCCTTCGTGTTTGATTTCAGTTGTCAAGACGCGCGGCGGCGCAGGTGTGCGCGCAGACGCACAGTTTTCAACCGGCACGATCTTTGGGTAATGTCCCTGCGCAACCGGTTCCTGCATCCGCCTAGCGATGGGAATAACCATTTGCAATCGGGTCCCGGATTCGTAACCTGTGGCGCCGAATCATCCGTTGAAATGCGACAGTTTCTAACCATTGCCAGCAACGCCTTCATGGAGTTGGTCCGGCAGCCCGTCTTCCTGCTGCTGATGACCTGTTCGGCTGTGTTCATCGTCTTCCTCGCCGTGGTCCCTTACTTTGGCTTTGGCGATGATCCCAAGCTGGTTAAAGACAGCGTGCTGGCGGTGATGCTGCTGGCCGGGCTGTTCGGCGCGGTGTTGAACGCATCGGCGTCGGTGGCGCACGAGATTCGTTCCGGCACCGCGCTCGCGGTGCTGGCGAAACCGGTCGGACGCGCGCAATTTCTGCTGGCCAAATACGTTGGGCTGGCGGCGGCGCTGACGGTGCTGACTTACGTGAACGCGCTCACCGCGCTGCTCGCCAGCCGTCTGGCGTACGACGCGTATGGCGACGCGGACACGCAATCGGTCGGGATTTTCTGCGGCATGCTGGCGCTGGGTTATGCGGCCGCCGGTTTCGCCAATTACTTTTTACGGAGGCCGTTTGTCGCGAACGCGGTGCTGGCGGTGGTCGTCATGACCACGGTGGCATTCGCGATCATCGTGTTGTTCACCCAGACAAAAAACCGTTTCGGGCTGGCGCCGAACGAGGTGGACTGGCGGCTGATTCCGGCGGCGGTCCTGATTTTGTTCGCGCTGCTTGTGCTCGCCGGTTTGGCGCTGGCGTGTTCGACACGCTTCGAGATGATCCCGACGCTGGCGATCTGCACGGGCGTCTTTCTGCTCGGTTTGATGTCGGACTACCTGTTCGGACGGCGCGCCGAGCCTGTCTGGGTCTCCGGTTTGCAACTCGAACTGAACGATCCCCAACTGACTGTCGAACAGAAAAAGCTGCTGAAAGAAGTGGCGAAAAAGTATGACCGGAACAAGGATGGAAAGGTGGACCGGGCCGAGCAGACAGCGCTGGATCCGGAGGATGAGCGGCGTTTGCGACAGGCCGGCATGGGGGGACGATGGTGGGCTTCCGTTCTTTACACGATCATTCCGAATTGGCAGCTTTTCTGGCTCGCGGACGCCCTCGAAGGGAAAAATCAAATTCCCTGGAGCTACGTGGGCCGGACGTTTGGGTACGTCGTCGGTTATCTCGGCGCGTCGCTCGCGCTGGGGCTGGTGTTGTTTGAGGAGCGGGAACTGAGTTGAACATGGAACGAAGCATCCAGAAAATCGGTGTGGTCAATTGGACCCTCTTGCTGGTGGTCGGCGCCATCAGTGCGGCGGTCGCGCGCTACGCCGGCACGGCAACCGGCACGGTGGGCGCCGCGTTTGTCGGCCTCGGTTTTCTGGTCGCGGTCGTGAGCTACTTCCAGATGCGACTGGAGGACCGGGAGCGACTGGAAAAACTGGAATATGATGAACTGAAAAAGGCGCGAAGCAGCGCCACGCTGTTTCAGGAGGCCGGGGCCGACACTTTTCCAGCCCGCCGCTCACGCGAACAGTTTGAAAAATACCTGGTGCCATTGTTCACCACGGTATTGTTTCTGTTGCAGGCCGGGGCGGCCTGGTGGTTCTGGAAGTGGCTGGGCAAATCGGCTCCGCCCAGACTCGAACATGCGCCCATCGCCATGGCGCTGTACGCGCTGTTCGCGTTGATCCTTTTTTTACTCGGGAAGTATTCGTCAGGTCTCGCCCGGTTCGACGGTCAGCGGCTGTTGCGGCCGGGCGCGGGTTATCTGGTGCTCGGAGCGTTCATCTCATTCCTCGCGGCGGCGACCGAAGCAGCGGATTTTTTTGGCTTCACCAGAATCGACTGGTACGTCGCTTACGGACTGTGCGTCGTGCTCGGGCTGACCGCGGTGGAAACCCTCGTCGCCCTTGTGTTCGAGGCTTACCGCCCGCGGGTCAGGGGTCAGGAAGCCAGACTGCTCTACGAGAGCCGGCTCATCGGCCTGCTGGGCCAGCCCGGCGGGATCATCACCACCGCCGCGCAGGCGCTCGATTACCAGTTCGGCTTCAAAGTTTCCGAGACCTGGGTTTTTAAGTTCCTCAAGGAAGCCGTGCTGCTGATCGTTCTGTTGCAACTCGGGGTCCTGATCCTTTCGACGATGTTCGTCATCATCGAGCCGAACGAACAGGGGTTGCTGGAACATTTTGGGCGCCCGGCGCGTGGCCGGGCCGTGCTGGAACCCGGTTTCCATCTCAAGTGGCCCTGGCCCGTGGACATGGTCTATCGCTATCAGACGCGGCAGATACAAAACTTCGTCGTCGGCGAGGCGCCGGACCCCGATCTCGACAAGGAGCGGACCGTGCTC
>DATNDF010000395.1 GCA_035607015.1 Candidatus Angelobacter sp.
CACCAACCCCGACGGCCTCGCCGCCAAACGCACCACCATGTGGGTGATGATTCTCATCGGCATCTTCTACGTCTTCCCGCCCGTGTTCGGCGTGATGGGCCGCAACCTGTTCCCCGAGCTTTACAACGGTATTGGCGCGAAAGGCACGGACAAGATCGTCCTCGAATTGCCGCGTCTGTTGAACGAGAAATGCGCGCCGCTTGGCTCGGTGCTCAGCGGCATCACCTGCGCGGGGGCGTTCGCGGCCTTCATGAGCACGTTCTCGGGTTTGCTCGTCTCCATGACCGGCGCGCTGGCGCACGATGTGTATGGGCGAATGTTGCGCCCGAGGTCCACTCCCGAGCAGCGGCTGAAGATGTTCAAGGTCTGCGCGGTAATCATCGGTGGCATTGCCATTCTGCTCGGAATGCAGGTCGAACCGTTCCAGATCAATTTCATGGTCGGGCAGGCCTTTGCCATTGCCGCGGCCAGTTACTTTCCCCTGCTTTTCATGGCTGTGTGGTGGCGGCAGCTCACGATGAAGGGCGCGGCGACGGGAATGCTTGCGGGCGGACTGCTGGCGCTCACGGGCATCTCCCTGACGAGTTTCAACGACCTCGGCTGGTTGAAACTCGCCGACTTCTGGGCAGCGCGTCCGTTGCTGCGCATTCTCTGCGAGCAACCCGCCATCTGGACCGTCCCGCTGGCCATCACGCTGATGGTCATTGTTTCGAAGCTGACGGCGAAGGAAATCCCGACCGACATTCGGATGAAAATGCTGGTGCTCCACGCGCCGGAGAAGCTCGGACTCAAGCAGGAATACATTCAGGAACATCAGCACGGGCATTGAACCGGCCCGGACGGCCCGACAGGCGACGCAAACCGCGAGTTCCTTCTTGTCGAATCGCGCGGTTCGCCTAAGCTCACGCTCAACAGCCCTTCATTCCTATGCACTACATCGCCATCGCCCAGTTCCCCAACGACCCAAAAATCATGGGAGAACTTGCGTCACGCCGACGTTCCTATCGCTACCCGGGGGCGTTCACCAACGTCCAAAGCTACCTGGACGTGCAGGGTGGTCGCGCGATCATTCACTTCGAGACGGATGATGCCAGGGCCATCCTGCGTTACACGGCTGACTGGCCCGAAGCGGCATTCGATCTGTTTCCGGTTGTTCCAAGTGAAACGGGCATGGAGACGTACATTCCCGGAAAAGTCATCCCGCAAGACTGACGGTGCGCCTCAACCGCGCGCTGCGCACGGCGGCGTCCACAATCTCCTGTCCGATGCGGCTGATCGGGAGCGATACGGGACCTTCGGGCGGCCTGCCCTGTTCCAAACAGCGGATGAGATACTGAACCGGATTCTGGTTCGGAGCCTTCGTGGCAGGCGCGGCAACGCGATGGGGAACCGGACGTTTGCGTGTCTGCAAGGTCACAAAGTCCTCGTAGTCGTAGTTGCTGATGGTGCCGTCCGTGCCGGCAATGACAAAACCGCACTTGGGCTGCGGCTGCGTGGTCCACGGGTCGGTGAAGGTTCCCCAGCGTGTTTCGAACTTTGACAGGCCGTTGGCGTACCGCGCCACGACGATGCTGTGCTCATCGACCTCAAGGCCTTTCGGCCGGTCCACTGTGGCAGTGACCTCAATCGGGCGGCGTCCGTTCCGATACCAGGTTCCGAGCGTCGTGCCGTAGCCGAGATAATCCAGCAATGAACCGCCCCCATGCGCTTTTTTGTAAAACCAGGAATGCGGTTTCTCTTTCGCGACCTGTTGCGGCGTCTTTACGTCCTTGTCCGCGCCATGCCAAAGGGGACCGCGATTGCCGCCGAAATGCCAGACGTTGATCACGTCGCCAACGACGCCAGCCTCGACGAGTTCATAAGCCTTGCGATGCGAGCGCACCCATTGCAGCGGCCAGTTGACCATCAGTGTCTTTCCTCCCGGCATCGCTTTGATCATCGCGTCGGCTTCCTTGAGCGACGCAGCGAACGGTTTCTCGACCATGATGTGCACGCGGTAAGGCGCGACCTTCCTCACCCACTCGCCGTGTTGCGACGACGCCGGACAAAGGATCACGATGTCCGGTTTCGTTTTCTCAAGGCACGCGCGGTAATCGGTAAACACGCGCTCGCGGGGAATCCTCAGCTTGCGGGTGACCTCTTCCATGCGCACCGGCTGTTCGTCGCTGATGCCGACGATCTCCGCGTTGGGATGCTCCTGGACATAACGAAGCAGGTCGCCCATGTGAAAGTGATCGAAGTTGATGCCGGCAATTTTCCATCGTTTCATAAGCGTGATTTTCCGAAGACTTCGTTAACAGATTCGACAAGCGCCCGCACCATCTTTCGCGCCTGGGCGGGCGTCGTGCAGTAGGGCGGCATGAGCACCACGACGTCGCCGACCGGCCGGGTGAGCACGCCGCGCCTGGCCATCGCTTCGCAGACTCGAGTGCCCGCGCGTTCGCGCGGATCGAATCGTTCGCGCGTGGGCCAGTCGCGCACCAGTTCCACACCCACGATCAATCCGACCTGGCGGACGTCACCGACGGTGGGCAACGGCCAGAGCGATTCCAATTCCTGCCGCAATATCTCTTCCAGTTTTGCGCGCGCGCGAATCGAGTCGCCTGTTTGAAGAATCTCAAGACTTGCCAGGCCGGCAGCCGCGCCGAGCTGATTGGCCGTGTAGCTGTGGCCGTGAAAAAAGGTTTTGAACTCCCCGTACTCACCAAGAAACGCGTCGAAGACTTCCTCCGTCGTGAGGGTCGCCGCCATCGGCAGATAACCGCCGGTCAAACCTTTCGCCAGACAGAGGAAATCCGGTTGGACACCTTCGTGATGACACCCGAACAGCGAAGCCGGCGGTTGATGTCTGACGCTTGAGGGCGCGCCGGTGCGACCGAAGCCTGTCATCACCTCGTCGGCAATCAACTGCGCGCCGTTGCCGCGCACGACCTCCGACACGCGCCGCAGCCAGCCGGACGGTTGCGGAATCATCCCGGCCGCGCCTTGAATCAACGGTTCGACCACCATCGCGGCGTAAGGGTTGCCGCGTTTTTTCCGAGCCGCGAATCTTCGTTCCACTTTGCCGACACATTCCCAGTGGCACTTGCGATACTCGCGGGCGTCGGCCCGCTCCGGTTTCGCGCGATTGAACGGACAGCGATAGCAGCAGGGCGACATCACCGTGTCCGACTTGAACAGCAGACCCGCGTAGGATTTGTGAAACAAGCCGATGTGACCAAGGCTCACCGCGCCCACCGTGTCGCCGTGATACGCGCCGGAGAGCGAGAGAAACTTCGGACTCTTGCTGCGGCCGGAGCGGCGCGCGAATTCGTAAGCCAGCTTGAGCGCGACCTCGACGGCAGTGGAGCCGTCGTCTGAGAAGAACACCTTCGACAACTTCCGATTCGCTATTTGCGATTTGCGATTGAAGAGGCGCGGGGGGTTCGCAACTCGCACGAGTCGTTCCGCCAACCGGCTCGCCGGTTCGTTTGCCAGACCCAGCGCCGACGAATGCGCGATTTTGCCGAGTTGCTGCCGGATTGCCGCATTGATTCCCGGGTGATCGTGTCCGTGCAGGTTGGTCCAGATGGAGGAATTGCCGTCGAGATATTCGCGGCCGCGCAAGTCACGCAGCACGGCCCCTTTGCCCGCGACGATGACGATCGGTTCGCGCCTGAGCCAGTCGCGCATTTGCGTGAAGGGATGCCACACGTGCGCGCGATCCAGTTGGGCGAGCTTATGCACGCGGGGTCGGGACGTCAGATAACGGCTTCAGGACGGACAGCGCGCCGACCAGCTGGCTCACATCCGCGGCGGCGTGCGCGGCGCTGACTGTCAGCCGCAGTCGCGCGCGACCGCGCGCCACTGTCGGATAGCGAATCGCCGGAATGAAAATACCCTGTTCGCGGAGGGCCGCCGCCGCCTCGACGGCTTTGGTTTCGTCGCCGATCACGAGCGGAATGATGGCGCTGCGCACGGGCGGGAGGACAAAACCGGCCGCGATGAGGCCGTTCTTGACCTGATCAACCCGCGCCCAAAGCTGGTTGCGCCGCGCCTGTCCTTCGCCGGACTGAACGAACTGGACCGCCGCCGTGGCGGCCGAGGCAGCCGCGGGGACCGGCGCGGTGGAAAAAATAAAACTGCGCGCACGATTGACAAGGTAGTCGATCAACGTGCGCGAGCCGCAGATGTATCCACCCGCCGAGCCAAGCGCCTTGCCGAGCGTTCCCATCTGGATTTCGATTTGGCCGGCCACTCCGAACTCCTCGGCCAGACCCCGTCGTTTTTCGCCATAGAGTCCCGTCGCGTGGGCTTCGTCCACCATCAGCCAGGCGCCGTGCTTTTCCTTCAGTTGAATCACCTCGCGCAACGGAGCGAAATCGCCATCCATGGAAAAGACGGATTCGGTGACGATCAACGTGCGGGGGCGGCGTTTGCCGCTCAAACCCGCGTTGCGCCGGTCGGCCCAGCGGAGGATTTTCCTCAGGCTATCCAGGTCGTTGTGGGCGAAAACGCGAAGTTCCGCGCCGCTCAGACGCGCGGCATCCACGATGCACGCATGCACGAGCTTGTCCAAAACGATCACGTCGTGCGCGTCCAGTGCCGCGCCAATGACGCCGATGGCGGTGGCGTAGCCCGAGGAAAAAACGAGTGCGGCCTCCGCGCCCTTGAAAGAGGCCAGGGCCTGTTCCAACTCGTGGTGCGGCGCGAGGGAACCGCAGACGAGCCGGGACGCGCCCGAACCCGAGCCGTAGCGCTCGATCCCCTTGATCGCGGCCTCCTTCAGGAACGGGTCGTTGGCGAGTCCGAGATAATCGTTGGAAGAGAAATTCAACAGCGTCCGGCCATCCACCTGGCAGTGCGGCAACTGTGGCGAATTGATGCGGCGCAGCTCCCGATACAGGCCCTGCTCGCGGATGACGGCGAGGCGTTGCGTCAGTTCCTGTTCAAAGTCGTTCATTTGTTGTCGCGTTCCGGAAGCGCGCGTGGTCAATGAAACCCAAGCCGCGCGAAAAGTCACCCGCGTTCTCGCGCAGGCGTCTAGGTCCAGCGTCCAATCCGGCTGTCGAGCTGAAACAACTGCCCGGAGATGTTCTGCGTCGTCGCGAGAAAGGCAATGAAACGCGCGACCTCGGCAAGTGAGTTCAATCGACCGAGGGCGTTTGCTGCCGCGAGTTCCCTCAATCGAGCTCCAGAAATGCGGGCGGTCATCGGGGTTGGCAGCACGCCGGGTAAAACCGCGTTCACCCTGATGTTTCGCGAGCCGGTTTCCCTGGCCAGCGAGGTGGTGAGACCAATCAAACCCGCTTTCGCCGCGGCATAATTGGCCTGGCCGCGTTGACCGCGCGCCGCGAAGCTTGCGATGTTGATGATGTGACCGTCGCGCTGTTTGAGCATCGTCGGAAGCACCGCCTGCGAACAAAGGAAGGCGCCTTTCAAGTTTACGTCCATCACACGGTCCCAGTCGTCATCGCTCATCTGTGAAACCAGGCCGTCCGCCGTGACACCGGCGTTGTTGATGAGGGCATCCACCCGGCTCCAGCGGACGACGCATTGCTCGACGGCGGCCTGAACCTGCGCGCGCCTTGTCACGTCGAATTGCATCGGCCAGACCCGCCCGGCCTCGGCCTGGCTCGTCGATAAGTGATACGCCGCTGCGACACGCCAGCCTTGCGCGGCGAACTCCGCGACCAGCGCCCGCCCCAGACCGCCGGCGGCGCCCGTGATAAGAACGGTTCGTTCGCTGGATGTGGTCGAATCCATTCGATGAAATGGTGCTGCCATCAGTCTGACGGAGACCGGGTGGAAGGTTCTACGCCGGCGCGATCGCCCATTCGCCGTCGATCAGCGAGGCGTGGACATCGCCACAATGGCCCACCACCGCATCGCAGGCTTCATATATCTGTCCCCGGAACGGAATGGCAATCACGTCCGCGCAGGTATCCGCGGCAAGTTCGCCGATCCGGCCGCGCAGTCCCAGCGCCCGCGCGCCATTCACCGTCGCCATTTGCACGATGTGTTCCGACGGCACGTCCGGGTGCACGGCGGCGAAGGACGACATTTCGGCGAACAGGTTCAGCTCCGGCGTCCGCCCCCGCGCCCGGGCCGCGCTGGCGAGGCTGTCAGTGCCAAGGCACAGGTTCACACCGGCGGCGTAAAGTTCCTCCCGGGGAAATTTTTGATGCCCGAAATACGCGTGACTGCGCGGACAATGTGCCACACTCACGCCGCGCCGGCCGAGCAATGCCGCGTCGCCGGACGCCAGGTAATTCGCATGCGCGGCGAGCAGGTTGTCGGCAAGGCATCCGTTGCGTTCGAGGTGTTGCACCGGCGAGCCCCGCCCGCAATCGGACATGTCGCGCCCGTTGCGCTTGAGCCAGTCGAACATTTCGCCACGGGCCTCCATGAACATTGCGAACTCCTCGGCCGACTCCGAGACGTGCACCGTCAGGCCCCAGCCCTTTTCCCGCGCAAGGAGCGCGCTCAGCCGCAGCAATTCCGGGATCGTTGAATAGGGCGCATGCGGCGAGAGCCCCGCGGCGCAGCGCGACACCGGAAGGGATTCGATTTTGTTCGCGGCCTCGCCCAGAATCTGACGCGGTTCACGGCGGCTCCTGACGCCGGTCATTTCCAGAAATGAAATGACCCGCAGCGGCGTGGCCTGTCGGACGTCCGGCAGCAATTCCGGCACAGCCTCGATGTCCGCGACCGTCGTGGTGCCGGTGCGCAGGAGCATTTGCGCGCCGCGCACCCACGACCGGGCGAAGTCGGCGCAAATTTTTCCGCCCTTGGCGGTGGTGATGACTTTGATCCAGTCGGTGAACGATTTCGTCGGCGCGATTTCTTCCGCCAGATCGGTGTAATCGAGATGGCAGTGCGCGTTGACGAGGCCGGGCAGGAGGATGACGTCGCCCAGATCAACGACTTTTTCACGCGTGCCAGAACGCAGGTCGTTCCACGATCCCGCGGCTTGAATGCGATTGCCGGCAACAAACACCGCGCCATTGTCAACGGGCGGGCGTGTAACCGGCAACACGACGCGGGCGCGAAGTAACATGGATCAGTCGGGTTGCAGCAAAGGGGGACAGCCTGGCGCTCCGCTGCCGGCGACGGCGACGTCAGACTTCCGTTTCCTGGCGCTTGCGTTTCACCAGGGCAGCTTCGGTGTGTTTGCGGGCCTTGTATTTGCTCTGGCGTTTGCGAATCTGTTGCTCGATTTTTTTGGTGACGAGGTCAATCGCGGAGTAAAGATCGCTTTCGGCATCCTCGGCAAAGAGATCGGGGCCGGGTACGGCAAGCCGCATGGAGCAGCAGAACTGTCTTTCCGGCGCTTTTCGATGGTCGTGCTCGAGTGTTACGCGCGCGTCGATGGCGAAACGGTCAAGGTGGTCAAGTTTGTTGATGCGGGCGATGATGTGGTCCTCGATCGCTTTGGTCAGGGTCAGATTGTGCGTCGAAAGAATCAATTTCATGGCTGCATGATGGTTTCAATGGAAAGGAAAATCCAGTCAAAGAGCTTTGTATATTTTGCGCAAAACTCCCTTTTGGTTGTCACCGCAACACAAACCGCCGATGCTGGGCGAACGCGCTCCGCAGCGCCCGCGACATCTCGTCCTGCAGCGCCTGCAATTCGCCATAAACCGCGACGTTCTTCGCCTTCGGCTGCACTGTCTCGGCGCGGTTCAATTTCACAAACTCATCGGTGATGTCGTCAATGGACACCATTTCCCCCTGCTGCAACCGCCAGCACCAGAGCGCCTGCAACGCCGCGCCATAAGCGGCGCCTTCGCTGACCTTCAGCGTCACGACCTCGGCTTTGAAAACGTCCGCCATAATCTGCCGCCACACTCGCGACTTCGCGCCGCCACCGGTCGCCCGGATCTGCTTCGGCTTCACGCCCAGTTCCGCCAGCCGGCGAAGGCCATAGTTCATGCCCAGCGTCACGCCTTCCATCGCCGCGCGCGCAAAATTGGCGGCCGTGAATGTTTTTGGCGTGACGCCGAAGTAAACTCCCGTTCCCTCGGGAACGTTCGGCGTGCGCTCGCCCTCGAGATACGGCAACAGGAGCAAACCCTGCGCGCCCGGCCGGGCCTTATCGACCGTCGCATCAAACGTCTTCACGTCCATGCCGAAATCGTGCCGAACCATCTCGGTCGCGACGGTGACATTCATCGTGCAAAGGAGCGGCAGCCAGCGATTGGTCGAGTCGCAGAACGCGGCGATTTCACCTTGCGGATCAATCACCGCCTTTTCCGAGCACGCGTAGATCGTCCCGCTCGTGCCAAAACTCGCCGTAATGACGCCCTGCCGGGTGTTGCCGGTGCCGATGGCGCCCATCATGTTGTCGCCGCCACCCGCGCTCACCAGTACGTCGGTGTTCAACCCGAGCGCTTTCGCGGTGGACGGCTGCAAACGTCCCGCGGGCTGGTCGCTCGAAATCAACGGCGGCAGTTTCGCGGTCAAGCCGGGATCGATCGAGTTCAGCACCGCTCCGGACCACTGGCGTGTGCGGACGTTCAAAAGCGCCGTGCCGCTGGCGTCGCCGTATTCCATCACTTTCGCGCCGGTGAGCCAGAAGTTGAGATAGTCGTGAGGCAACAACACGGTCGCCAGGCGCGCGTAATTCCCCGGCTCACGTTTTTTGAGCCAGAGAATTTTCGAGGCCGTGAAGCCGGGCAGCACCGAGTTGCCCGTCGCGCGGATCGTCGCTTTCAAGCCGCCAACCCGGTTCATGATTTCCTCGCATTCGGCGGCGGTCGAAGTATCGCACCAGAGCTTGGCGGGCCGGATGACTTCGCCGTTCCTGTCCAGCGGCACGAAACCGTGCTGCTGGCCACTCACGCCGATGGCTTTGACCTCGGCGGCGCGGGCCTTTGCCGCCTTCAACGCCTGCCTGATGGCTTTGGCGGTGGCATCGCGCCACGTGTGTGGATGCTGCTCCTTCGCGCCGGGCGGAAGATTCGGAATCAAATCGTAGGCCTGCGACGCAGCGGCGAGAACCCTGCCGTTCTTCGCGTCCACAACGAGGACCTTGGTGGATTGTGTGCCACTATCAACGCCGATCAGAAGTGTGCGCATAAAGTTTCCGGATGAACGGAGGCCAGAATGGCGAACCGGTTTTCACCTGTCCAATCAGAACTGTTGAATGCCGTTGTGTTGCGGCCGCCGACCACCCCTTGACACGCGCAATGTCCTCTAGGACGCTCGACGACCTGCGAAAGCGAACTTGAAAATTGCGGTGCTATTGTCGGGCGGTGTGGACAGTTCCGTGGCTCTGCGGCTGGTGAAGCAGCAGGGGCATCGGGACGTGTGCGCCTTTTACCTCAAGATCTGGCTCGAAGACGAGCTGGCGTATCTGGGAAGCTGCCCCTGGGAGGAGGACCTCAAATACGCCCGCGCTGTCTGTGAGCAGGCTGGCATCCCGCTCCAGGTTATTTCGCTTCAAACCGAGTATCAGGAGCGCGTCGTCGCCGAGGCTCTTGCGGAACTGCGCGCCGGACGCACGCCCAGCCCGGACATCTGGTGCAATCAGAGGATCAAGTTCGGGCTGTTCTTCGAGAAAATCGACGCCGGTTTCGACAGGATCATCAGCGGCCATTACGCACAGGTCGAGGAGCAAGGAGACGCCTGCCTGCTCAAGCGTTCACCTGATTCGGTCAAGGACCAGACCTATTTCCTTTGCACGCTCAATCAGAGTCAGCTTCGCCGACTGTGGTTTCCGATCGGTCATCTGCGGAAGGACGACGTGCGGCGGCTGGCGCGCGAATTCGATCTGCCCAATCGCGACCGAAAAGACAGCCAGGGAATCTGCTTTCTCGGCAAGATCCGATACCCGGAATTCGTCCGTCATCACCTGGGCGAACGCGCCGGCGAGATCGTCGAATTGGAAACCGGAAAAACCCTCTCCGAGCATCGCGGCTTCTGGTTCTATACGATCGGCCAGCGCAAGGGCATCGGCCTGGCCGGCGGCCCGTGGTATGTGGTGAAGAAGGACGTTACCGCAAATCGCGTGTACGTTTCTCACTCCGACCATTATCTTAACCATGCCCGACGACAGTTTACCGTGAGTTCAGTGAACTGGATCACCGGCGAACCGCAACGACTGAATTTGCAGGCAAAGGTCCGGCATGGCCCGCGACTGGCCGATTGCCGGGTCGGATGCCTCGGGGAGGGGCGTTGGGAAGTGACTTTGGCCGGAGCGGACCAAGGAATTGCCTCCGGACAATCCGCGGTTTTTTACGACGGAGAAATTTGTCTGGGCGGTGGCGTCATTGAGTAGCGCAGCACAGTCGCGCGCGCTACCTGTTTTCACGAAGAATCTTTACCGCGTCGTCCGCGTTGCCCGACACTTCTTCGCGGGTTTTCAGGTTCCTGATCTTGACCCCTGATGCGCCGCGATCCGCGCCCGCCAAGGAGACCGCGAACGAGGCTTCCAACTCCAGCGCGCGTTTGAATTGCTTGTCGGACTTCGCCGGGGTCAATGGATAATCAACGGCCAGACCCGCCTCTCGCAGTTGTTGCACCAGCATCAGCGATTCCGGGCGCAACGTATCGTCTTCGATCACCACGAAGGCGTCGAGGCGCGCGCCGAATTTCGGGAGCAGGCCGCGTGCTTTGAGCAATTCCGTAAGCACCACGTCGCCCATGCCAAAACCGAGGCCGGGCAGGTCCACTTTGCCGCCCGAGATGAGTTTGACGAGGTTGTCGTAGCGCCCGCCGCCCGCAATGGCACGGAATTCACCCTTCTTGTCGAACGCTTCGAACACCGGTCCGGTGTAGTAGGCCAGTCCGCGGATCACATTGTAGTCAATCTTGACGAAGTCGGCGAGGCCGCGCGCGGCGAGGTTCTTAAGAATGGCTTCGAGTTCGTCCGTCGGCTGCGCTGCGGCGATAAATCTCTTAACTCCGTCGAGCGAGAAGCCGAGCGCTTGCAACTT
>DATNDF010000396.1 GCA_035607015.1 Candidatus Angelobacter sp.
TGTTCTTTTCGTTGCCTGTCTGCGCGCGCGATTACCGCTTCGACGGGAGCATGACCGCGGAAGTGCTGCGTTCCTATCTCTCGCGGTCCATGACAACGATGTATTTGCTCACCGGCCACGGCGATTTCGACGACAACCTCCGCATGTTGACCAACTGCGGAGTGAAGTTCGCCGGGCGCGCTGTTTATCAGTGGGGCCGCGAGGAGGACGGTGAATCCGCACTGCCGAAGAAATTGGAACTCGCGAAGAGGAACGCGGCGAAGATTCACAGCCTTGATCCGGAAATCATCCTGCAAGCGTGTGTCTTTGAGATTGTCTCACGGGACGTGGATCGACTTCCGGTGCCACCGTGGGCTTTCGAAGGGTTGGGCCGTCCCGTGGAACACCGAAGCTTCCGGTATGAGGACATCATTTACGCCAGCGGACGCGGTAACAACCAGTGGAGCCGGGGAGCGTCAGTGCCGGACGTGAGCCGCAACGAAACCAAGCTGTGGTTTTATTTTCTGGCGGCGTCCTACATCGATGCGGGCTGCGAGGCGATTCACTTTGGCCAGGCGGAACTCATGAACGGCAATGACCCAAAACTGGATCACTGGGCGGAGGTGCTGGCTCTGGTGCGCCGTTACGCCGCGCGACATGCGCGACGTCATTTCGTCTTGTGTGATGCCCACGTGCCGCACGGCGGACTGGTGCGTGACGGAAAGTTGCTGCTGGATTTTCATTCCTTCCCGCTGCGCATTGAAGAGATCGCGGGCAAACCCGGGGAGGCGCGGTTGCGAATCGGGTATGCTGACGCGATTTACGGTCGCAGCCGAGGCGGCGTGACTCCCAGTGGCTGGCGCTGCGAGCATCTGCCGTATTTAGTGGAGTTCGACAACTACGGCCGGAGCAGCAAGCCCGGCGGAGCAGGCATGGGCAGGTTCTGGGTATGGGGCTGGGACGAGATTACCTGGTTCTCGCAACAGCCGGAAGATTATCGCAACCAGTGGCTGCGCTATGCCTGGCGGTGGGTCCGCGAGCACGACCCTGAGGGTTACCTGCAAATGCCCGGCTTCCGCTGTCTGTCTGGCGCCGCGGACGGCAAGCGTTGGTATGACGTGAACCAACCGAGCGCGGCGACGCCGAATGGTTTCGGACAGGAGCAAACGATTCGCGCCATCTGGGCCGCGGACAACGGCGGCCCACTTCCAAAGCTTTGACGGAATACGCTTACTTCTTCAACAACCCCTGTACTTCCAGCCAGTCGGCGAAGCGCTCGATCCAGTGGTCGGCGGGAAGATTTTGCTTTCGCATGCCGAAGCCGTGACCGCCTTTTGAATAAAGGTGCAACTCCGCTGATTTCTTCGCCGCCGTCCAGTCCTTGTAAATATCCACGCTGTGCGGCGCCAACCCGAGCGGGTCGTCACTCGCCGCGAGGATGAACATCGGCGGTGCGTCGGCGGGAACGCCACCCGGCTTGATCGTCCAGCTGTAGGCCAGATAAACTGGCGCCACGAAGTTGGGTCGCGTGTCAGGCGAGTAGTTGAAAGCCACCGACGCGGCCACGGTTCCGCCCGCCGAAAAGCCCATGATGCCGATCCGGTCGGGATTCACGCCGTATTCCTTCGCGTGCTTGCGCACGTGGCCGATCGCCGCGTTCCCGTCAGCCATGGCCAGTTTGACGACGGGCGCTACGATGTCGTCCAGCTTCCCTCGCGTCATCAACTCGCGCGTCGGATCGTCGGTCTTGCATTCCACGAGCCGGTATTTCAACACGAAACACGTCACGCCTTTGGTGTTGAGCCAGCGGGCGACATCGAATCCCTCACTGTCGATCGAAAGAGCGAAGAACGCGCCACCCGGGCAGATGACCACGGCCGTGCCGTTCGCATTCGCTGGATCCGCCGGGAAAACAGTGAGCGTTGGGTTGGCCACGTTGAAGACAATCCGCGTTTGCCACAGATTGGTCCGGCTTTCCTTCTCCCGCTGTTTCCAGTCTTCGGACCCGGGAACCGGACCGTCGTAGAGCCGAACGACCTTTTCCTCAGCAACGAGGCTTGAGCAGACCAGGGAAAGGACTAGGACCGCGAATGTTCGCCTGTTCATGATCACGGTGGTTGTAGGCAGCGGGACGCGTTCTGTCAAACAACCGGTAACACTCCGGGTCGCCGTTCTTCCGGTTGCCACAACTTTTTTCCGGGTTGCCCCTTCTCTTCTATTTCGCGCGCATGATAGGCGGACGCGGCCCGACGATCGAGACGTCCCATGGTTCGAAACCTATTTGCGCTGCGGGAGAACCGGGCCGCAATGTAAAATCCCCGCGCGTCGGGTCCACAAACCGCGGGTCTGCGACAAGACTGTTTTTGTCCTGTCCCGTCGCCTGCCACTCAGAATAGTTTTTATTACCAAACAGGACCGGCTTGGCGGACGCATTCCAGTAAAGGTTGCGATCAAACACGCAAACGTCGGGCCCGCAATGCGCGCTGCCATAATCCCCGACCGCCTTCCCCTCCGTGAAGCAAATCAGATTGCGCCGGCAACCAAGCTCGAACCCGCCGATGCCGCCACGTTCCACTTGCGCGCCGCGATTGAAGGCAAAAATGTTGTTTTCCACGGTGATGTCACGGTCGTGGTGCGCAAACAAAGCGCCATCCTGGCAACGGTACACAAGGTTCTTCAGGATCGACAGATCGTGGCTGCCCTCGTCCGGATAGATTCCCCAACCGCCGTACTCCCGTCGCGTGACATCATGCACGACGTTGCAAGCGATGCGGCTGCCGGGCGTGCTGCAGGCGTAAATCCCGGCCAGGTCGCTGAGCACGCCCTGGCCGATGTCGTGCACGTGATTGTATTCGACGATATTGCCCCGGGCCTGGCTCGACCCGAAATCCTGCACCGAGCCGATGGAAATGCCCGAATAGAAAAAGTCGAAGATGTGATTATGCACGATCCTGTTCTCCCCATTGTCGCCCACGAACACCCCCACGCCCGCTGCAGTGAGCCGTCCTCCATGAGCAATCATGTTGTCCGCCACGGTGATCCTTTGGCTGTGCGGCCCTTTCGGCATGGCGGCCTTGCGCTGGAGTCCTCGCTGCGTCAGCCGGCCTGACCCGTCGGTCTCCCACGAGAAGAAGTGGCCGATCCGGATTCCTCCCGCGCCGATATCCGTGATCCGGTTGCGCGCGATCTCGATGTCTGCACAGCCGACATCCACCTCAATACCGTAGTTGCCGACATGTTCAATGCCGCCGCCGGTGACGGCGCATCGTTCGGCATGATCAAACAGCAGTGCGCCGGGCACTTCGATTCCGGCTTGCAGCGACGAGGCATAACCTGCGGGCGGCTGCCATTCGGTATGAGAAAACGTAATGCCCTCGAAACGCAGGTCGTGCACCGGGGCGTCCGCGCCTCCGACCACTCGCAACACCTGCTGCAGCCGCGGTGCGATCAATTCGGCCGGCGCCATTTCTTCCCCCGGTAGCGGAAGATAGAACAGCACTCCGCTCGGACGCTCCAGATACCATTGACCGGGTGTGTCCAGCGCCTCGAACACGTTCTCCACCCAATACACCGAAGGTCGCCCGGACATCTCGACCAGCGCAAACAGACTCGGGCGGTCGAGGGTTACGGTGCGCGTCTGGGCGTTGACGCTCTCGATCGGCAGCCGGTTGTCCAGCCACCGGGTGATTCCGATGACGTCCACATCCCGAAGATTGCGCCACTCGGGCACAATATCCCCCGGTGCATAGACAAACTGCTTCGTCGGGCTCCTGAGAAAGTCGCCGGTGTAACCCGGCAGCGATTCAATCCGATATTCTCCCTTTTTTGGCAACCGCGTCCGCGACCTCCGTTCGCCGTTCACAAAAAGCTGTCGGAAATTCAGGCGTCCCGCCTTGACTTGCGGAATGTTCACCTTCCAGGCCTTGCGACCATTGACCTCGTCCCAATGCCCCACCGGCAGACGCCATCCGCCGCTGACAACCACATTTTCGCCCTCTGCCGCAGCGTAAACGACCGGAGCTTTCTCCGCTCCGGAATCTTCCGGACCAAACTCCAGGGTTGAGTCGAGAAAGTACGTCCCGCTTCGCAGCACCACGCGAACGGTCCGCGGTTCCTTATGGGTCTTGCGCAGGCTGCGAACTGCATCGCGAGCCCGAGTGATCGTCGCGAACGGTCCGTCGTTTCCGGCGGGCTTGGATGATGTGCCCGACCAAGCGTCGTTGCCTCGTGCAGAAACGTAAAAATCCGCCACCCCCGGATTTTCAAACGATGTCGCGGCGACAGCCCTCAATCCGCCCGAGACGCACGCTGCGACCAGCAAGAGTTTCAGTTGCGCCGATGCGATCATGGCATTGGCGCTCTTTCCTAGATCGCCGCGTCCGAGGCGCCGGTCAGGAGCCGGCATTTCATCTTGCCTTGAGATACAGCACCGCGTCCCCATCCATCGGTGGGTGGAACAGTTCCTTGCCATTGGAGGACGCAACGCGGCCATTTCCCGACATGGTGCCTTTTGCTGGATCAAACCATTCGTAATCATAAACTCCTGCCTTCAGGCTCACGGAAAAATCTGCGCCGGCTCTGGGTTGGTAAACCAGGTACTCAACGCCGTCATTGGCCAGACAATATCCGGTTGATGCCCGCTCGTCTCGCGGCATCATGGACGTCAGATTCATCCTCTCTGCGAACACACGTGTTTCGCCCATGCTGCGTCGCACGTTTTCCGCATTTTCCGGGAGAGTTTCCCACAGGGAGGATTTTTCGTACGGGTCCATCCACACCGGATTCAGCCCTCGAAGGAAGCTTTTCCAAACCCAGATCCGATTGCCTCCGACTCCCCACAAATGGTCGGTGTCCGCGACAACGACTTTCACCCCCGCGGCCGCGGGTGGATTCTCTTTATAGTCGTTCTTGTCCGGACTCGGCGAAATCCAGTCGGCGGGACTGTTGAACAACCGGTCGGTATCATCGCCGCCACCGAAGCCGTCCGAGGTAATGCCGACCGGATGCTGCTTCGGTTTGGACTTCTCGTACTCATGAATGAAGCGAATCAGGTGATACTGCCAGTCGGTGGAGGGAAGACCGTTTTCATTGGAGATTTCGTAAAGAACGTTGTCGAGGTCGTTCACCGTGTCGATCACTTGGCGTACGTACGCTTCCTGCAACCGGGTGATCGCAGGGCTGGCCAGCGCGTAAATCTCCAGTCCCTTTCCCTGACGATTCAGATCGCCGTCGATTCCGTTGATGTTGTTGCAGGGGTTGAAGGGGTGCGTCTTCCAGCCGTCCGGAACAAAGCGGAGTCCCCAGCCCTCGAAGAGCATGATCGAGACGTAAACACCGCGTTGGCCGGCAGCTTCGACGCGCGACCTCAGCCGTTTGAAGTAATCGTCGTCGAACTTCTCGAGATCGAATTTTGGCTTGTTGTCCAGGGCGTTGCCGGGTCCGGCGCGTTTCCATGGGTGTGGCGCGCAGTATCGGGCTTGTGCGCTTTGCCTTTCGGTCCATTTGGGCAGTTCCCACCGCCAGAGCCGGATGAAGTTGTGATGATGTCTTGCCAGGAAATCGAGGTAATGGGCAAAGTCGAAGGCGGGAGGAGGATCAGAGTAGCCCATGTCTTGAAGGCTGTTCCAGGTGTGCGAACCGGTGAGATAAATGGCCCTGCCGCTGTCATCGGTGAAGTAACGCCGGTTGGCTGGATGAAGTCGCAAAGGCCCCTGTATTGGAAATATTCGCGGTGCTGACGCTGCGGGATCCACCGTACTGCGGACTTGATGCTCTGCAGCGTTGATCACCAGCACACCATCCTGCCAGCTTGCGGGCCGGGTGAATGGCTGCGTGCCGCTGGTGGGGAAATGGCCGATCCATTCGCGATCGCCGGTCGCCGGATCAACCCATTCCGCCGCGGCCGAGTTCGCCGCCGTGATTTTCGCCATGTTCACCTCGATGTTCGGATCGCCGGCAATGTAGGCGATAATCCATGTGCCCTCGGCGGAACGACCTCCAAGATTCAGCACGTCGCCCCGGGTCTTTCCGCCGGCGCTCAGCACAGACGGGTCGGGAGTGAATGCCCACCATTTCGGCAGGCGGGTAAAAACGTCCCGCAGTACCGTCATCTGTTTCGCACCGGGATCATCGAGGGCCTCTCGCCACCGTGGTTTGACACGCCAGGAATCGTTGTGGCCGTAGCCGTGGAACCCCCCGGCCAGGCAGGTATAGTACGCCTCGCGCCGCACCAACAACGGCGTGACAGGATATCCATACTCTTCGCCACCTTCATACACACCTTCCAGCATCGTCACCGGTTTGAAGGGTGATTTTTGGTAGTCGGCGACAGCCATCGGATAGATGGCATCGAGCCGGTTCCACACCTGGATGGAATTGAACCCCAGCCAGGGCTCCGCGTGCATGAAACTGGAACTGGCCGGCGACGGATCGGGGTGCATCGAGAAGAGGTACCTGCCGCGGTCTCCTTCTTGAATGCCTTCAGCAAGTTTGCGCGCGATCGCCTCATAGCTGTCGAGAGCTTTCGGATAAATCGTCCATATAATATTGGGGTCATCGCGATACCTCCTCGTGACCCAGGCAGCCCATGGCCTGGCGTTGTCCACCGTCATCCGGTCGCCGTAAGTCTGGTGGTAAATCCCGATGAGCAGATGGATGTCATTCGTTTGCGCGAGTTTTACCACCGCGTCCACGTGCGCGAAATATTTTGGATTTGGCGTCGCCGGATTGTTGTCCACCCAGGGATGCTCTCCTTCGAGGTTCGGACCCGTCCCGTTGCCGACTCCGGTGAGCATGACCATGACCACGCTGAATCCCTTGGTCTTGCGGTTTTCAAGGATCCGCTTCGCGTCGCCCAGGGAATAACGGCGAAACAACTCCCACTGCGTGTCCGCCAGAAAATAGAACGGTTCACCCCGCGCATCGACAAAATACCGGCCGTTTGGACTGACGCGAATCGGACCCGGCGCTGCCCCGGCTGGAAAAGAGGCCATGCTCAGCGCCGCCAGCGCCACCACGTGACCCGGAATGATCCGCATTTTCATTCGGAATCTCACTTTCGTCCAAGCCACACGGATACCGAAGCGTCCCGTCTTCCTCTGCGATTCCTCTGTCTTCGTGTCAGGGAGAAAACCGGGATCAGGTGATCTTCGGCACAACGTAGGGCTGTCGGTAGTCACGATGAGAAAGCGCGTTGGCTTCGGTCGCAAAATTCTTGACGAACCGTTCCTGCTTCGGGTCGAACGTTACCCAGGGTCCAAGAGTGGCGGGGGTGCCACCGAGATCAACGCCGTTTTCGCGCAAATACTCGCGACAACGATCGAAGGCATCCGCCAGTTCACGGTCTTCACGGACCGTTGCCTGGATCGCCTCGGGCGATGACTGCTTCCCGAGCCGGTGGGAAATGTTCGCCATGTGGCAGCAGGCAGTGGAACGGTGCCCCTCCAACACCTCGGCTACCAGCTCGCCGGCCTTCCGGTCGCGGACGGCGCCCAGAAAGTTGGAGAGGTGCGAGGTTTCCAGTTTTTTTTCGCTGCCGTCGTCGGGGATGTCCTTGATTCTCTTTCCCTGTTTGTCGAAGAGCGCGCCTCCGGAGGCGTCGCCGGCGAAGTAACCGCCTTCGCAGTCAATCACGATACCACCGGTCCGATTTCGAAACTTGCCGATCGATCCCTTCGAAATGCTCACGTTGCGGACCTCGCAGATGAGCGGGGCCGGCTGGTAATCGAACAGGGCGAGATGGGTGTTGGCTGTTTCACCGCAGTCGTTGAACGCAAACCGGCCGCCAATGCTCATGGCGCGCGGAGGCGGTTGGTTCTGTCCCAGCGCCCATCGGCAAATGTCCATGACGTGAATCCCGTTGTTGCCGATCTCGCCACCGCCCGTGGCCCAGAACCAGTGCCATTCGTAATGCAGTTGCTTTCGCATAAGCGGAGTCTTGGGAGCGGGGCCGCACCAGAGATCATAGTCCACCGTGGCCGGTGGTGGCGTCGGAGCGCTGACCCCGCCGATACCGTCGCGCGGCCGGTAAACCAACGCGTGGGCAAACCGGATGGCGCCAAGCTCGCCGCCGCGCAGGTCGTCAAACACCCGGCGCAGGAAAGTGCTCGAACGATTCTGAGTGCCGACCTGGACCATTCGGCTGTATTTCCGGGCGGCAGCGACCATTTGCCGGCCTTCCCAGATGTCGTAGGAAAGCGGCTTCTCGACATAGGCGTCCTTGCCGGCCTGACAGGCCCAGACGGTCGCCAGCGCATGCCAGTGATTCGGCAGGGCGATGACCACCGCGTCGATGGTTTTGTCGTCGAAAACTCTGCGAAGATCGCGATAAGTGGCGACCTCTTCGCCTCGATCCTTGAAAGGCCGGGTCTCGCGGTCGAGGTGCGTCTGGTCCACGTCGCACAATGCGACAATTCTGGCGCCGGGGACCTCTCGCACGCGGGGAATGAGCTGATGTCCTCGTCCGCCGACACCGCCGACCGCGGTGGTTGAGCCGAGCCCTATCACCGCTACACGCGCGGTGTCGTTGGGGCCCGGAGATCGGGACGAACGCTGGGCTCCGATCACTATTCCCGGCATCCCCAGCGCGAGCCCGGCCGTCACCGAACTCTTCAGAAAGTTTCTACGCGTGGTCCGTTTCATGGTTGTTTCCTCAATTGTTCCGCGGTTTCAGAGCCCCGGATGAAGTTGTGTTGATGTCTTCCCGAAAATCGGGTGGACAGGAAAGTCGAAGGCGGGCGTCGCTGCGGGAGTGTCCGCATCACCAGCCGGTCTCGTTCTCAGGAAAGGAGCTATCTTCGGGTTCATCGTCATTAAATGCGAGCGGAGTGATCATCGTCCATACGCCAGCGGAGTTGCCTTGTCACCTGGAAAAAAAGGCGCGCGAACATCTGAGATCCGTTGCCCGCAATTCGTCTGGCGCGGCCCGGGAACGACCCGCGTCTTCGTAAAGTGGCACGCGGATGCCGGTGTTAATTCCGTTTGATGGTCTGCATGGCTTTGCCCAGCGCGCGCAGTTGTTCCATGAAAGAGTCGCTGATCATGCCGTCGATCCCGATGGGCACATCCCAGGTGACGACACCACCCTGATCTACAATCTTGCGGGTGCAATCGATCACTTGCCAGTTTTTGAAGCGGGGCGGGCTTTGACACCACATCGGCCCGAGAAAACTCAGCATGTGAAACTGGGCGCTGCCGACCCAGCGACCTTCGCATTTCACTTTGTCCGGTTCATTGATTTCGCCGGCGGTGTAGTCCTCGGCAGGTGTCAACGTGATGATGGGATTGATCACCCCGGGGTTGAAGGCAATGATACTGTTCGGATTGCCAGCGCGGGCCGCGGCGGCGAAGCTGGCAAAGTTGGGGGGCGTCGGATGCCGGTACATTGCGTCGGAGTAATAGCAGCCGTCAAACCACCAGCCGGACACCTTGTCACCCCAGCGCAAGGACCATTCGCGGATGACGGCTTCCCATTTTCGTTGAAAATTCTCCAGTCGATCGTCCGATCCTCTCCGCCACTCGAGCGCCTTCATGGCTGCGGGATCGCGGTCGGGCGCGCCGGAAGGCAGGTACACCATCAGCCGGATGCCTCTGGCATGAAGCGGCTCGTACAGGTCTGCGATCAGGTCGCGTTTGGAACACTTGCCGGGCAGGTTGCCAACGAACTTGTCGTAGGTTGCGTTGGGTGAACAGTAAAACCCCGAGTTCTGGCCCAGCGTGACGACATAATAGCCGGCGCCGGCGGACGCCAACTCGTCGGCCAGTCCCTTCACGTCAAAGCCATCGACAGCCTTGTTCCAGTTTTCGACGGTGATTTGATCGTCTTTCAGGACCGTGTCGGCCATGTAATGCGTAAACACGCCCCATTTCGCGTCTTTGAACCAGTCAGTCCGACGGGTCTTCACCGATGTTCCCTCGCTTGCCGCGAATCCGATACTACTCATCAGCGATAGGGCAATCAGGTAAAACTCGATGCTTCGTCCGTTCATTCCAAAATGATAGACCGCATCAACTCTTGCGGACAGACTAACGATGCAATTCCTTCGCAGCAGGATTCGTTCGGTTGGGGACTGTCCGTCGCGGATACCCGAAAAATTCCCAGATCACGCCGGGGAGTTCCGTCTCATCGACATTTGAGTAATTCAATGTCGAAACCGCCTCTTCGATCATCGGATCGGCATAGCGTCGGTATCCCGGCCAGAGTTCCGGACTGTAACCTATGACCGGATGCCCGGATTTGTTCCCGGGTCTGCGATCGGTCTCGTTCCTCGACCGGATTGCCCGCTTCCAATGCCTCAAGAGTGCTGGTTCTGTTCCTTTGTCGGTTAATCCGAATACTCCGGTCATGCCGTTGTGGTACGCCATCTCGGCCCCCAACACCGCTCCCGACATCTGCGCCAAGTGGTATCCGCCGCTGGTATAATCCGTGGTGTACCAGTCGCGTTCTGGAAACCGGAATCCTTCGCGCGTGTAGGTATCGGTGTTTGCGCCCGACGGATAGACGGCCAACAAATACATCACGAGGTCATATCGGTTGGCCGCGTCGGAAGGATGCTTGCCTCCAGGGAAGGTGACTCCGTCGAACGTGAACAAATCGTGGGGCCACCCGCTGTCCGCCCAGTAATCGACCGCGGCCTGATCGCCCGAGACAAGCGCACAGGCCAGGGAAGGTCCCATATAGCGGCTGTACCAGTTCGGGAATGAGACCATCTTTTTCCCCTCGCGCATTTCGGGAGGAACCACGTCGTGGCCTGATTGGGAAGGCGCGCCCGGGTTGCGCGTGTCAAACTTGAGGCGTTCTGCGGACAATTTGAACCAGTCTTTTAACTTCGTCTTCTCCGCGGAGGAAAGCTTGTCCGGGTGGTAAGCCAGAATCAAATCGAACATCCAGGGAACCGAATATCCGGAAGAATAGCAGCCGGCGGTGCCATACCAGTCCGGCAGACCACTTGGGAAGGCCCTCATGAAACTGAGCAAGGAGGCGCGGATGGCATTAGCCTTCTCGGGTGCCGGCTGGATCGCATAGTTCAAAGCCGCCTTCATGTTGGTCGGATGAGGATTCGAGTTGTCCGGAATCGTCTTCACCGCGATGGCATCCCTGATTTCGGCATTGTACCGGTCGTAGAGATGCCGGGGACTGTGCCGCACCAGGATCATCTGCCGCATTTCATCGATCTCGCTCTGGTTGTAATAAAGATTGGGATGGCTTCCGTCCGCGATCGGAGTGACCCGTCCCCACATCCCCTTTGGCGAGTCGGTGAGAGGCGTGCGGTTGTCAGCCGCAAGGAACATCGTCGTCAGCATCATCGCCATCGCGCACAGGCGGGTCTTTTCGGTCTGATCATTCATTGGAACCTCGACGCCAACACCGCGATTGTATTCAGCTTTTGCGATTCGAAGAATCGCGCCCAGTTTTGGCAACAATACCAAACAGGGTCAAAACAGTCGACGACCGCGGTTTGCTTCCCTTTCGACCGTTGTCACGCGCCGTTCTGCTTTTGAAGATCCTGCCAGCCATCGGACGGTCAAACCAGATGCGGGCATGCCGCCTCCCATTCTTGATTTGTCTGTCACCCGCCATAAGGGATCTCTCAATCCAAAACCTTTGGCAAATCGGGCAACAGGTCGCAGCCGCGCGACCGGCCTCGCTTTATCGCATAGCGGATGTAAAGGCGGCGGAAGTCAGACGCCAGAAATTGGAAGTGGAAGCGAGACCTGTCCCTGAAAACTTAAATCACGCGAGCGTTATTGGCTGGCCGGCAGACAAACCCGCACAAAAGAGCTTTGCTCAGGAACTGGCGGCTGTTGCGCGTTACGTGGCGAAGCCAACCGGCTGAACACCCCACTGAGACGGCAATCCAAGCTCTACCTCCCCTCGCGATTCTATTTCGCGCTTATTCGCGGAGGAGTCCTTGGTGGCGCAGCCACTCGGCACACGTCTCCGTCCAGGCTGAGCACAAGTGGTCGTTCTTGCGGACACCGAAGTCGTGGGCCGACCCCGCATAGACGTGGAGTTCAGCCGACACTCCGGCCTTTTTGAGAGCGAGATACATGAGCACGCTGTTCTCCGGCGGACTGATGATGTCCTCGCCACCATGCACGAGGAAGACCGGCGGTGTGTTGGTCGGGACGCGCAGATCCGGCGCGAGTTCATCTTTGTCCTTCGCCTTGAGGTAACCCGAATAAACCGGAATCGCGAAGTCGGGCCGGCAACTGATTTTGTCCACGTCATCAACCGGCTCGTAGGTCCGCTTCTCGAAACTCGTCGCTGTCGCAATCGCCAGATGGCCGCCCGCGGAGAAACCCACGATGCCGATGCGATCCGGTTTGATGCCCCATTCAACTGCCCGACTCCGCACCAGACTGACAGCTCGCTGCGCGTCCTGCAGCGGGCGTCGGGCGGGTTCTTTTTCCGGCTCACCCGGACGTCGCGGCACGCGATACTTGAGGATGATTCCAGTCGCGCCAATCGAGTTCAGCCACTCGGCGACTTCCTCGCCTTCGAGTTGCCAGTAAAGATTCCAGTAGCCGCCTCCGGGACAGATCAGGACTGCAGTGCCTGTCTCCTTTTCCTTTGTAGGCCGATAGATTGTGATCGTTGGCTTTGAGACATCGGTGATCATGCGGGTCGGTTCAGTGACCTCGACCTGCTTGCGGTCGAGCGCCGGCGACATGCGAACCCTTTCCGGGCCGATGTTGCCGGGTTCATCGGGAGGTTTGCCCGGCCAGATCTCGACGACCAGCGGTTCGGCGGCGGCGGCCGACCATGCGACCGTCAACGATACGAACAACAACAAAGCTGACAAAGTGGTTTTCATGATGAGATTCCTCCGAAGTGGACTGGTAAATGTTTTTGAATCTGATCGTCAGGCAACTTGTCGAACGGCGGCCGCCGGATTACCGGTTAGAAATTGCGGCACAGAAATTCTTTCACTACAGCAAGGCGTTCCTCGTCATAGAACGCCGCTCCGCCATGAGCAGCGCCGTGAACGATCTCCAATTGAACCGGAGCTTTCGCTTTCCTGTATGCGCCCCAAAGCTCGAGCGCCTGATTGACGGGCATCTGCGGATCCTGATCGCCGTGCAACAGGAGAAGCGGAGGATCATGAGGATCCACGTGAAAGGCGGGACTCGCGAGCCGGGCGAGCGCGGGAACGTCGTCCGGCTGGCCGCCCAGCAGGAGGTCCAGCGCCGGCACGCGAACCTTCAAGCCGTGTGGCGTTGATTGGTTGAGAATGGTCGTCAGGTTCGCCGCGCCGTAGAAACTGATGATTCCCTGCACGTCTGAACTCTGCGTTCGGTCGCTCCCGATTTCCCCTTCGAGCTCGGCGTAACCGTTGGACACGCCCACCAGCGCCGCGAGATGCCCGCCGGCCGAATCGCCGGCGATTACAATCTTCCTCGAAGGAACGCGCCATTGCCGGCTGTGCCCGCGCAGAAAACGGATGGCGGCTTTCAGGTCATGAATCTGCGCCGGAAACCTGGCCACGGTGGAAAGACGATAATCAACGCTGGCGATGGCATATCCTTCCTCCGCCAGTTTCCCGATTGGAACACTGCTTTTTGAACCGGACCGCCAGGCTCCGCCGTGCACCCAGACGATCAACGGCACTCGTGGTTTTCCGTGAGGAAGATGAAGATCCAGCTTCAGGGGCTGCCCGCCGACACGTGCATACTCGACGTCGCGGATGATTTCGCCCGAATCCGCGGCGATGCCCCTGACTGAAGACAAGAGAAGCAAAACAACCGACGACAGAAGTATTCGGATTATGGAGCGCACGAGCCGACAATAACGAAGGGCCAGTCGCGTGGCGAGAGTCCATCGAAACCGGTCCGGAACCAGGAATGGGGGAACTTTCTACTTGTCCCGTTGCTACCGGCCACTTATGTTCCGTTACGCTGTCGGAAAGCAAACTCGTATCAGTCCGTTTCCTGCTGGCATGAGCCCTCGATTGAAGACCTTTTGGACGCGCGTTCTACTCGCGACCGTGGGCGTCATCGGATCGCCACCACAACACGCACTTGCGTCGTCTCCTGTCTCTTCACCCGTGTCCTCCATGGTCAACCAGTATTGCGTGGACTGCCACGACACCGAAATGAAGAAGGGTGGACTCGACCTTGACAGCATCCTCGGGGACGACGTGACGCAACATTCTGAAGTCTGGGAAAAAGTTGTCCGCAAACTGCGCACGCGCCAGATGCCGCCGATGGAAAAGCGCCGCCCTGATGAAAACACCTACGACAAGGTCGTGACTCGACTGTCGGACGCGCTGAACAGCGCGGCTGTCGCGCATCCGAATCCCGGCCGAACGGAAACGTTGCGACGGCTCAACCGGACCGAATACGAGAACGTCATTCGCGACCTTCTCGCGCTGGATATCGATTCCACCGAGTTGCTCCCGAAAGATGACGCCGGCCAGGGGTTCGACAACGTCGCGGTCGGGGTTCTCTCTCCGACGCTCCTGGACCGCTATATTTCCGCCGCGCAAAA
>DATNDF010000397.1 GCA_035607015.1 Candidatus Angelobacter sp.
GGCCGCAAAGCAACACGGGGTGAAACCAATCCTTGGCGCGGAGTTGCGCGTTGGCGACAACCCACTTCTGCTCTACGTCGAGTCAGCACACGGCTATCACAATCTCTGCCGTTTGCTGTCGCGCCATGCAGAGCGTAAGGCAACGGACGCTGACGAAGCATCTGTTGCAAACCAACAACGCCGTTCATTCCGGCGCGAGGAATTCAGCGGGTTGACGGAAGGATTGATTGCCGTCAGTGACGACACGCAGATTGCGGAGTTGTTTCCGCATCGCTTCTACCACCTTGCCGTGTCGCGCGACACGGCGAGCAACTTTCCTATCGTCGCTTGTCCTTCGATTCACTATGCCAGCCCCGATGACCGGCAGAAATACGACATCGTGCAAAGCATCCGCACGCTGACACTTTTGCGGCAGCAGCACCCGGAGAAGCGCGGCGCAGGCCGACTGCATTTCCGCTCTCTCGCTGAAATGGTGACTGCCTGCAAGGAACATTCCGATTGGTTGCGCCACACCCATGAGATAGCGGAGCGATGCAACTTCGATCTTCCTTTCGGCAAGCCACAGTTCCCGGCATTCGCACCGCCTGACGGTTCACGGCCAAGCGAATTTCTGCGGCGGCTCGTGCTGCAAGGTCTGCGCGAGCGTTATGGAACGCAGGCCGACAAGTTCCAGCCGCAAGTGATGGAAGAACTCGGCATCATCAACGAAGTAGGCTACGAGGAATACTTCCTCATCACCTGGAACTTCCTGCAAGAGTGTCGGCAGCGCGGCATTGAGTGGATCACGCGCGGTAGCGCGGCGGACAGTCTCGTTTGCTATTGCCTTGGCATTAGCAGCGTTTGCCCGATTCGCTTCGACCTCTATTTCCGGCGCTTCCTGAACAAGGAGCGCATGGCGTTGAACAAGCTACCGGACATTGACATTGATTTCGCCCACGACCTCAAAGACGAAGTGGTTAAACTCATCTTCGAGAAATACGGACGCGAGCATTGCGCGGTCGTGGGCGGCTTTTCAACGTTCCAAGCCCGGAGCGCGTTCGCGGAGGTCGCCAAAGTGCTTGGCGTGGCGGAACGCGAAGTCAGGAAATTCACCGACCATTTCCCGTGGAGTTTCGGCGGCGGCTGGATTCCCGACGAGCCGACGCCGAGCGGCGGCGCGGGTTTGATCGAAATGCTGCGAGCGAGTCCAGAGAATCGTGATTTGCCGCTCCACGAAGAACCGTATCGGACAGCTTTGCAAATGGCGGAGTTCCTCGATGGCGTTCCGCGTTATCCGAAAATGCACCCTTGTGGTGTTGTGCTCTCGCGCCAGCCGATGCACGAACTGACACCGACCTTCATCGCGAACAAGGGCTACGCCACAACCCACTTCGACATGGACGCGGTGGAAACGGTTGGTTTGGTGAAGATGGATATTCTTGCGCAAGGCGGCTTGGCCGCGATGCGCGACGTAAAAGCCATGCTTGCCGGACGCGGCATCGAAGTGGATTTGGAACGGTGCATCGCGCGCGATAAATCCGATGCGCGATTGTTGCTTGGCGATCCGCAAGCGCCTGAGCCGTGGCGAGACTCAGAAGTGTGGGAGATGATTGCCAGCGGCAACGGGCGAGCAGTTCATCACATCGAAAGCCCGGCGATGACAAGCCTTTCCCGCATGTGCAACGTGCATGAAATTGACGGCCTCATTGCCATCGTCAGCGTGATTCGCCCCGGCGCGGCCAACGAAGGCAAGAAGCTTGGCTTCACACGGCGTTATCAGGGACTCGAACCCGTCACGTATCCGCATCCGTCGTTAGAACCGTGTTTGCGCAGCACCTACGGGCTGGTGGTTTATGAGGAGCACATCCTCCAGTTGTGCGAAGCTTTCGCGGGTTTGCCACCAGGTCGCGCCGACGTGCTGCGCCGCGCGTTGAACAAACAGAAGCGCGCTGTCATCGAGGAGATTCACGGCGAATTTTTCACATCGGCTCGCTCACGCGGCCATTCACCGGACAAGACCGCCGAAGTTTGGGCGCTAGTCACCGGATTTGCGGGTTATGCTTTCTGCAAAGCGCACAGCACTGCCTACGGTGTTGAGGCATATCAATCGGCTTGGCTCAAACGGTATTTTCCCGCCGAGTTCATGTCCGCCGTGCTGACGAACGGCAAAGGCTTTTACCACCCGCTCGTCTATGTTCTCGAATGTCATCGGCTTGGTTTGAAACTCCTGCCGCCGTCAGTGAACGAACCCGGACCAAGCTTTGTGCCGCACGGCAATTTCATCCGCGTACCCGTGACGCGAGTGAAGGGACTCACCGCGCGCACCACTGACGCGATACGTGATGCTCGTGAGCGCGGACCATTCGAGTCGTTGGCGGTTTTTGTCCGCCGCGTCTCCCCGACACGGGAGGAATTGGAAGCGATGATCCGCGCAGGAGCATTTGACGAATTCGGAGAGACGCGCACCCGCCAGTTTTGGCAGGCACAACATCTTCTCAAAACATTTGGTGCAGGCAATCAACCGAATCAGGGCTGGCTCATCGCGCCACCTGGACTCGAACAGTTACCACAGCTTCCACTGAACGAGCCGACGCATCGCGAACGTCTGGAATGGGAAACCGACTTGTTCGGATTCGCCGTCAGCGGCCACCCGCTCGAATTGTTTGATGACGTGGCGTGGGACACGTATTGCTCGGTGAACCGTCTCGGCGAATTCGTCGGCGAAACCGTCACGACGTGCGGCCTCGTAGTTGAACAGCGCACGCATCATCAAATCACCGGTGAGGCGATGAAATTTCTCTCGCTCGCCGACCGGACAGGCATCGTCGAGACCGAACTCTTTGCAGACACCTACAAGAACTACGGCCTCGCCACCGTCCGCTATCCGGTCTTGGAAATCGAAGCGCGAGTTGAGCCGTTTGAGAACAAACGAGGATTCTCGTTGCGTGTATTGCGCGCGGGAAAGCCACGGTTGTTGCGCGAGAGCTGTGAAAGCGGTTAATCTCTCGCGAAGATTATGGTTGAACGAACTGAATACTACGTTTACGTCTATATCGACCCGAGGAATTACGAAGAGTTCTATTACGGTAAAGGCTGCGGAGGACGAAAGGATGTGCATTTAGACGCATCGGGCGAATCCGAGAAGGCAAAACGCATCCGAGCGATTCTTAGAGAAGGGGAAGAACCCATCATTCGGGTCATCGCCAAAGGTCTTAGCGAAAGGGAGGCGCTCCTAGTCGAAAGTGCGCTCATTTGGAAGCAAGGTCGTTATCTGACGAACCTCGCGCAAGGCCACTACTCGAAGCATTTCCGGCCAGCGCATCGGATGCACGTCAAATTGCCGGATTTCGATTTCTTTAATAGTATTTACTACGTCAACGTCTCCGAAGGACCACATCGCTCTTGGGAAGATTGCCGACGATTCGGATTCCTCGCGGCTGGCAACGGACGGAATTGGAGCGAACAACTTGACCGTTTGAATCCGGGTGATGTTGTCGTCTCCTATCTGACCAAGTGGGGCTACTCGGGTGTAGGCGTCGTCAACGCGCGAGCGGTTCGAGTAAGAAAGTTCCGCTTCCGAGGAAAACCAATTCATGCGTCTGAACTCAAAGAACCAAAACTTTTTGAAAATGCTGACGATCCAGAACTGGCTCAGTACCTTGTTGGAATCCGTTGGCGAAAGACTCTACCCCGCGCTGATGCACAATTTCGACGCAACGCGGGACTTTACACACCCCGTAGGGTAGTCGCATCTCTCGCAAATCAACCAAAGACAAGGAAATTTGTCGAAGATACGTTTGACGTGTCGCTTGATGTTCTTGCATCCGGCGCTGCCGTGACGAAAAAGCAGTAATGTAGCGCACTCAGATTCTCACCCGCCGTGACCAACGCGCGGTTTGCTTCGCTTCACGGGCTGGCCGTCGCCCCGTACCCCTCTCGACGCCGCCCGTTCCACTTCTCAAACCGCGCGCTCGTCACGAGCTTGGATGATGCAGGGCCGCAAGAGCGGCTGGCTTCCGTCTGCGGCTCGGCGGCGGGCGTTGCGCTCCGGCTGCGATTCGCTAGACGCTTCTCTCCGCTCCTCCGCTCCACTTTCCCCGCTCGCCGGCCGCAGACCGAAGCCAGAACGTCTGATTTGCTCTGTAAAAACAACCGGAACTTTCGCCACCACCGGTCGCACACGCGCGAAAGGGAAGGACTGTATTTGTCCCACCCACTTCGGTATCATTCTGGGCGCAAGTCTGAATAATCTGGAAATTCATGATCGTTCCGCCGAAAGAATTCTTTCAATTTTGCGCAAAGCATGTGGGGCTTCTGCGCGAACTGGAGCAGCGCGCCAACGGGACGGATTTGTCAGAGGCGGAAATCGCCAACATCGTCCAGAATCACGCACTCGAATCCGACGAACAGCCGACGTTCGTAACCAAGCAACTCAAGAACCTTCGCATTCTCGTTTCGACAGACCAGTCCGAGGGTTATTTCCTGATGGCAGAGCCAGTGCGGGCAATCCTTCGGTATTTGCTTGAGGAGGCAAAGCCAGCGTCATCTGAAACGGTTCAAAGCTACATCAACCGCCTTCAACAACTCGCACAGAAGCTGCAAGACGCCTTGTCAGCAGAGAACCCAACCCTGGCAGAATTGGCACTGGCCGACACGACCCACGCCTTGCGCCGTTTGCACGACGACGTTTCCGCGACTCATGTGAGCGTGCTTGCAGAAGTTGCCCGCTACAAAACGGACAAGCGGCCGGTATCGGTTCTGGAAAAATATCAACGCATCGTGTGGTGGATGCAGCAATACATCGCACCGATGCTTGAGGTGATTCGGGTGGACGGGCCGATGCAGGCGACATTTGCGGAAGTCGAAGCCGTGTTGGAGGCCGCGACCACGAACGCGCTCGTAATCTCCGTGGATGCAGTGGAAAGGAATCTTCGTCTTGTCCGAGTCACCCGGCGACACTCCTTGAATGTATTCGAGCAATCCGGGAAGGAAATCTCCCCGCTTTATCAGTCGTTGGCTCGTTCCAGCAATCTAGCCACAGGAGCGGCTTGGGCGCTTGACCGTCTTCGCCTTGGAACGATCGAGGAATGGATGCAAGTAGCGGTTGTCGGGGTTTTCGGTCTTCGCCAGCAAGAGGCGTTCAGTGACAAGGCGATCATTGGGGCAGTCGAAAGATATTTGAACAACCCTCCCGCACCGCCACCTACGGTCAGCCGCTCGCGCACCGCGGACAAACCTGCCGCGATGCAGCACCGTCAGTGGCTCAATACGCTACCGGACGAAATTGCCACTGAACTTCCGGTCGCCGATATGCTCGGCTGGCTGACGGCTCGTTATCCAAAGTTGGACACCGAACAACTTCTTACCGGTTTTTCCACCCTCTTTTTCCATGAGCGATTCCGAGCTGAATTCACCGGCCAGGCAATTCGCGATTACGAAACACCGAATCATTTGATTCGCGCGCATCCCGTGCGGTTGGAGGCAATTTCAAAATGAATTATCCGCCACATCTTCAAGAAATCTTCGAGAAGCTGAAGAACGGCTATCACATCTCGCCGGAGGACGACGTTCTTTACGCGGCTCTCAACAGCGAGCGTTATGAAGATTACGCCAGCTATTTTGCCGGCCTTGGAATCACCCTGCGAAAGCACGAGCACGATTTCTATTTTTTCGAGCCGGACGCCGAAGACAAGAACTCGCCGCGCCTTGCCAAGATGGCTGTTTTTTCATTCATCCTGATTGACCACATTGCGAATACGCGCGGTTTCGCGGTTGAACCGACGATTTTCGGCGAAACCTTTACTCTGAGAGGATTGCCGCACCTAACCACTTTGGACAGCTACCGCTCCCGGCTCGAACAAGTTAATGTCATGGACTACGCCGACTTGCGGGAAATCATCAATCGTCTTGAGAATGTTGGGTGGGCAAAATGGGTAGCCGACGATGAATTCAAATTCCTGCGCCCATTCCACCGGCTGTTGAGCAAGTGCCTTGAATTATCACAGCAGTCCGGTCAGAGCGCGGATGAAACCAGCCCGATACTCGGACAGGGACTGACCCAAGCGCGGGAAAGCGAGGGTGAATCCCATGCGTAACGGCCCGACCAGAATCATTCTGATCAACGCTGGAAAATACGACGAAGCCGAAGTGTCCCTTGATGGCGCGCTTCAGATTGTCGGCAGGAACAACGCCGGCAAATCCACGCTGATCAACACGCTGCAATTTCTTTACATTGATGATCGCTCGAAAATGTCGTTTGGCTCTTACACCCTCGACCAGACGCTGGATTACTACTTCATCAACGAACACAGCTATGTGCTGTTCGAGTGTCGGACGGTTCGCGGACAGGTTGTGATCGGCTGGCGGGGAGCAAGCAAAGCTTCCGGCGCTGACCCGGAGCGTTTCTTTTATCTTGGGCCTTATCGCCGCGAGGACTTTTTCGATGAACGCGACCGCGTTCGGAAACCAAGTGAAATTAACACCCTGCTCGTTGACCGGGATTACCAATCACTGAAGAAACCGGCGGAACATCGGGCAATTCTCCTGTCAAGCGCAGCACAGCGCAACACGGGTCTGGGCATTGTTGCTCTGAAGGACGGAGAACGCTTCTCCGATTTCCGTGATACGCTCAAGAATCTCCTGAACCTCGCCAACATCACGCAGGATCAAATGCGCGAACGCCTGCTGATGTTGGCCGGGTTACCCACGTACTATGTCGCAATTGATGCGCGCCGAATCTTGGGAGACGATTATGAACAATTGCGGCGCGAGCGCGATGAACTCAGCCTTTTCAAGTCCCACCAAATGGACGTTCAATCCATTATCCAATTGTTCAACGAGCGACAGGTGCTTTGGGGGCAACTCAACTACCGCTGGCAGGATTTGAAGGCACGAAAGAAGAAGTTTGATGAAGGCCACTCGACGCGAGCCGCGACTTTGACCAACAAAATCACCGCTACCCGCAAAGCTGCCGACGAAGCGAAGCAGGCTGTAGAGGCGAAGCAGAAGGAAAAGGAACTTCTTCTCCAGGAGAAATCTCCAATCGAACTTCAACTCAAAACCCTGGAGGCGAACAAGAAGACCTACGCAGGATTTGCCGAGTCGTTCGAGCAAGTAAATCTTGATAATCTGGAACGACGGTTGAGTGAACTTCTGAACCGGCAGCAGGAAGCCTCAACCGAAACGGCGGGATCGGTTAAGGGACAACTTCAAACCGCAGAGAACGAAGTTGAGGCAACGGCCAAATCCATCGAGCACTTTAGCCGATTGGTGGTCACTTCCCTGCGGGAGCATTTTTCCGACGACGAGATTTCGCGACTCTTTCGTATCCTGAGTCAAGACCTGCTAGGGTTGGCGGTTGGTCGGACTGGCATCACGCTCTCGAATTCCAAGGAGGTTGTCGCGAGACTGCGCCAACTGGTTTCCCGGATCACGGATGGTGTTTATCAAGACGACTCAATGACGGCGCGGCTTGGGCCGGCAAGTGATGTTCTTTCCAAGTTCCAAAACGTCGAAGCACTGGAAAAAGAACTGGTGCGGCGGAAAAAGAATGTTGCCCGGCTCACGGCTTTGCTGGAAGCGGTGACTCGTCAGGCCGAAGTCGCGAAGAGCATTGCAGAACTGAAGCAGCAGAAGCAGCAGCAGGCGGACAAGCTGGCAGCCTACAAACAATTCCAAAAGGACTTGGCGGGCGAAATGCAGTGGCGGGAGAACGTCAAAAACCTTGAGCGGGCCATTAATGCCGCCACAAAGACACTCGCCGACTTGGATGCAGCGCGGGAAGGCCACCGTGACCAACTTGCAAAGCTGGACATTGAGCGGAGAGCCGCCGATTCGGAATACCAGGCAGTCTTGAAGCGTTACGACCAGTGCCACGACCGAATTGCCTTGTTCAATGCTGGTCCGCGCGCCGACGCGGAAATTCCTGAAGACTTCGACAGTGCCGTCTCGTTTTATCTGCGAGAACACTCAAAGGCTTCGGACATGTCTCGTGACTTGGAAGTCGCATTCGTCAAACTCGGCGTCTTTGCCGACCGCTACAGGGGAAAGGACGAGGCGGAATCCATTCGGAACTTGGAGCAGGAACTCGATGCTTTGTCCAAACGTGAAGAAGCGTTGCAACTTCGCTGGAACAGCCAGATTCACGCCTTGAAAGGGCGATTCCAAGAGGTATTGAACGACCTCAAGTTGATCGAGAGTGCAAAAGACAAACTGAATCGCGAACTTACTCATGTTCACGTCTCCGACCTCAAATCGGTAAAACTCACCATTGAAAGGCAGTCCGACGAGATTTCCTTGATCGAACGGCTGGCCAACATTGGCGAATTGAACCTGATGGACGATACAACGCCACTCGACAAAGTGTTCGAGCGGGTACGGGCCAAAATGGGACGAAATCCTGTAACGCGAATCGCTGACCTGTTCGTCCTTGGAGTCCACGTCACCAGAGCCGATAACACAGTGAAGAAATACCCGGACTTCCACCAGGTGGAGTCGGACGGAACGACCATCACTATCAAGGTCCTTTTCAATCTTCTCGTCCTGAAAAGTCTTCTTCACAAAGAGGACGTGGCGATTCCCTTCTTCTTGGATGAAATACAAGACCTCGACCCGGCCAATCAACGCGCGGTCATTCAGACAGCCAAGAAGCTCGGCTTCATCGCCATAACCGCCGCACCAAGCGCCATCGGCGAGGTGGACGCCTGCTATTTTCTTGAGCCAAACAAGCAGGGCCGCGTCGTCCTCACAGAGGATCAGCGTCTCACCATGAAAGCTAAACCCCAATCCCACGAAGCATGAAGACCGGGGTTCAGCCAAAACATCGCGGCCTGTGCCTCCGTCTGTTCCGAGACGGAATGTTGCCCAAATCCGTGTGCGGCCAAGCGCTCATTCGCGCGCTCGCCCCGTTGTTCGATACGGGCGTCGTTCGATGGAGCAAGGTGGGTGGGGGACAAAGACTGACGGTCATGAATCAGGTTGGATACGAACGTTGGCTTTTTCAGCACTTTCCTGACGTGGATATTCCTGATTCTGATTCGAGTCAGGTCAAAGGCGTAGCGCACTTCCGCAATGCCAAAGCTCTACCCAGCAATTTGCCGGAAATTGTCTGCCTGCGAAGCACCCGCGACGGAGTATTGATGCGCGACGGCGCGGTTGTCGAAACGACCCGAGCGACCAAAGACAATGGCGTGTTTGCATTCACACTGACCGACCGCACTCAGTTCGCTTTGCGGGGCATATGCGCGTTGATTGAAAACCTCGCAGTCTTTCACTCGTTTGAGAAATTGGGCCTTGAACCTAACCTCGCAATCTGGACAGGCGGCGTGAGTTCAAATCGGTTCATCGACTGGCTGGCCTCCAGCGTTTCAAGCGGTTTGCGTGTGTTGCATCTGCCGGATTACGACCCCGTGGGTTTGAGCGAATTTCTCCGGCAGCACGAACGGCTCGGCGAAGCCGTCACTCTTTTCCTCGCAGACGACTTGCCAAGCCTTTTTCGTCGGCACTGCAATACTTCGTTACTCGCGGACGAGAAGAACCAACGGACGCTCATGCAACTCCGCAAAGCTCAACATCCCGCCGTTCAACAAGTCGTGTCTTTGATAGACGAGTTCAACGGTGGTTTAGAACACGAAGCCATCTTCATAAAGCGTAAGTGACAGCAATCGTTTGACACGCCGTGACCAACGCGCGGTTTGCTTCGCTCCACGGGCTGCCCGTCGCCCCGTCCCCCTCTCGACGTCGCCCGCTCCGCTTCTCAAACCGCGCGCTCGTCACGAGCTTGCATGGTGCAGGGCCGCATGAGCGGCGGGCTTCCGTCTGTGGTCCTGCGGCGGGCGCTGCGCTCCGGCTGCGATTCGCTAAACGCTCCTCTCCGCTCTCCGCTCCACTTACCCCGCTCGCCGACCGAAGACCGAAGCCGCTAGTCCCAGCGCCGACTGAAGAGAGGAAGCTCTCGATGAACGATTAGGGAATCTCCGGTTTTCCATTCAGGGATTGTAAAATTAGGAGCCATTCGGCTGGTCGTCGGTACGGCGCGATGAAAGCAGGGCTGATTGTATGGCGTCGTCGGGCGCGTCAAGGATACTACGGGTCGGCTCGCTTAGACGCTCGCGCTTCCGTTCCTCCTCTGACTCGCCCGCCGCCGCCGGGAGTTTTGCCTTTAGGTTTTCATCGCGGGAATCTGTCGCAACATGACTTTGGGATAGCAGCAATGAGGGACAGTGCCGATTGGCTTCCTTGGGCGGAAGCTGTTGCCGACCTGTGCAAATCCTGCTAACCGTATCCCCTGCAATTGAAATTGCACTGTATGACTTAACGACCAAATAAAACATTTCGCGTCGCAACGGCTCGGTCCCACGAGAAAACCGCGAACTTTCACTGGACGAGAGAGCCGCCGAAGCACGCGCCCCATCGGGCGCGGCTTGGCGTGCTTCTCTCATTGGGGCTTCGCGGTCCCTCTCGTGGGGGTGCGTTGAGTTCGCGCCCCTACTGTTATTCGAGTGGGTGAAAACCTGAATTGTCATTTCTCCCGCATCGGGTATTAAATGAAACTCGACGGTGGGGGAGCCGTCCGCAGACAGCATTCGCATTGTGCGAACAACGATCCAAAGACACTTTTATCGCACCGGGCTGATTCGTGAGGAAATCCCCTTACGGAATGGCCGCAGAAATGGTGTCGCCCGCACCTGGCACAAGAACGGACTGCTTGCGTCTGAAGAACCTTACCAGCATGGAGTGCCTCACGGCATTTGCCGCCAATGGGATGAGGCGGGCCGCTTGCTCGGCAAATACAAAATGGTTCGCGGCACCGGTGTACAGCGGGCGTGGCACGACAACGGGCAACTCCAAATGGAAGTGTCCACGGTGCGCGGCGAATTCAGCGGACGAAACCGAATCTGGCTGCGTGATGGAACATTGCTCTCGGAACGCTTCTACGTTCACGGTCGAATTGTCACCCCGAAGGAATATCGCGAGGCAGCGGCAAGAGACAAAACGCTGCCGAAACTCAGGGGCAAGCCGGCGAAGCTGCCACCGAAGAACGGGGCGATGGAGAAACACATTTACCGGGTTTTCGTGTCGTCGCTTTTGGAGAAGCAGCATCGTCGAGAGGCGCGGACATGGTTGAAGAATGGAGGGGGCAAGTTCGCGCATTCGCTTGGGCGTTTCAAACGAGAGCGTGACGCCGCGACATTCGTGGAACAGCTATACCACGCTGGCGCCGCCAAAGTGATCGCGCCCGACATCTACGACACCAAGACTGGCGACCAGTTTGCGGATTGCGTGCTCGTTCATCTCCCCAGGAACGCGACGAAGCGGAAAGCAATCCGCCAGATTTGCGCGCAATTGCGGCGGCGCAAACTAGGCGCGATGCAGCCGGACAAGGACATCGGCGAAGCGTATCTGTACCTCTACCTCGGTTGAATCAGAGGACGACGAGGCAATCCCGCGTTTCGTCCATCGCGAGAACTCCACACGCCTGCCGCGCATCGAGCAGACATTCGCTGACCGCATCACCCACCAACTTCTCGACAGCATCGCGCATGGGACGAGCGCCTAGCTTCGGGTGAAATCCCTTTCGCACAAGGAACGGCAACACCGTGTTATCGAGTTCCAGCTTATGGCTGCGACCGGCCAGGAATTCGATTTCACGAGACAGAAATTTCTCCGCAATCTCCAATTGGTGTTCGTAGCTCAGGCGATGAAACACGAGCTTCTCATTCACCCGCGCGAAAATTTCCGGGCGTAGAGTTTGTTGTGCGCGCGTGAGGACGTGGCGCTCCAATGTTGCGTCGTTGGAATGTTGGAGGCTCATCAACTCGGCCGAGCCAATGTTTGACGTGAGCCAGATGTAGAACCCGCTGAAATCGAGTGTCTGGCCCGTCGCGACCGTGATGCGCGCGGCGTCGAGCAGTTGCAACATGATGTCGAGCACGCGCGGATGCGCCTTCTCCGCTTCATCAAAAAGAAGCGAGCCTTCCGACGCGCGTTCCCGCACGCCGCCCAGATAGCCGACTTCGCCAAGTCGCGCACCGAGCAACAAACCGAGCGCCTCCTGATTTTGAAATTCGCTCATGTCGAATCGGAACAATTTGCCCGCGCCGAACACCTGCGTTGTCGTCACGACGACCGTTTCTGTTTTTCCAACGCCGGTTGGTCCGAGCAGCAGAAAACTTCCGCGCGGGCGCGCTGGTTTCGTTAGTCCGAGTTCGCCGCGCCGCACGGCGGAGACGATTCGTGGCAGCGCGTGGGACTGGCCGCGGATTTCGCGTGGCAGCAGTGAGTCTAGTTCGTGGAGTTTGGTGAGCTTCGTCGGGTCTGTGGTTTTGTTCATCCCTGATTTCTAGCAGGGACTGGGCGTGCATGTTGTGTAGGACATACACCAACGAGCTGCGCGCTTGTGAGATTGTCATCGCGTGATCGGCGGAAAAGCCGCTGAGACGAAAAAACAATAACACAAACGCGTATGAAGTTAATCAAACACATCAGTCCTAAAGTTCGCTCGCGGCTTCCCTCAATCCTTTATGTTGCCGCGATTTTCTCCCTCAACACTCTGTCGGCGTTCGCGCAAGGCACGGGCTTCAACTCCACCGACCTCAAGACCGGCATCAGCAACAGCCTCGCCGTCATCATGATGTTCGGGTTCGTGCTCGGCATCTCCTGTGTCATCTACGGAGGCTTCGCCATCCGTCGCGGCGACGTGGATCAGGGCAAGATGTCCATCATCGGCGGCGCGATCATCGCGGCTGCCCCGGCAGTCATCTTTGCGTTCTACAAAATCTTCGGCATTGACGCGAACAGCAGCGTCGGCGTCGGCAACTTTTGATCTCGCCCGACAACCCGCCACCCGTCGCCCCGAGCTGCCATGAAAACAAATCTCCGCCTCACCGACACCAACGCCGCTTCCGACTCCAAAGGCCGGACATGGGGTTTGGAGGGGGGTCTTTTCTGGTGGCTCGTTGGCGGCGTCGGAGTGGGCATCACGGTGTTCTTTGTCGCCTTGGTCATGTTGAAGTCGTCATTCCTGACCTCCTTCGTCGTCGCGGCGCTACCTGTGGCGCTCTGTCTTGCTTACATCTTTGGGCTGCGGCAGGGGAAGCCGCCCGGTTACGACCGGGATTGCTTCGAGCACTGGCTGTCGAGTGGCGGTTTCGCCCCGGAAGTCCAGAACACGCGAACATTCCGTCACCCTCTTTCTGAGGAACTACCATGAATCCCAGCGAAGCCAACAATAGGGAAGCCAAGCGCCAGGCCTTGCTGGGACAGCTCCACGCTGCCGAAGCCGCGTTGCGCGCAAACCTGGACGTGGACTGCGCTGACGTGACCGCACGCGTACACATGCAGCGGGCGCTCGCGCACATTCAGGAGGCCACGGTTGCCGTGCATGGAGTTGGCCGCGCTCGGACCGTGTGGCAACTCGTGGATGACCTCACAAAACTCAAACGCGACTCAGATGACCTCCAACAAGAGTCACCGTGTCGTTCCGCAATAAAATTACGCCACTGATTTATGCCCGAACGCGCCCCCAATGGTTTCTTTGTTCGCGGGATGATGGTGTTCAACCATCTCCGTCGCGGTGGTTACGTCTCGAAAGGTTTCATCTTTGAAGCGCCCGATCTCACGAACAGCCCGGCTGCCGACCTCAACGATTTTCAAGACCAACTCTGTCTCTTGCTCGCGTCGCTCCACGAGCATCAGCGGCTGCAAGTACAGTACTTCTGCGATTCCGATTACAAGGGGGAGTTGCTGCGCTATCAGCAGGAGACGGAGACATTTTCCAACGTCTGGACCAAGCGCGCGCGCAACGAACGGTTCTCGCGCTACTGGCAGGCGATGTCGGAGCGAAAACTCCGCCGTCAGCGCGTCATATTCTACATCTCTCGCTCGCTGGAGAATCTGCCGAAGGCGTTCCAGACCGTCGCCGCACGTCGCGACTATTACAACACACTGCTCGACCAACTCGAAACGGAGTTCGAGCACATTCACCGGCTGTTGCTGGAAATCTTCGGTTCGGGCGGTGCGCGCATCTTGCCCATGTCGGACCTCGACCATTTCAGGCACTACAAGCGGTTTCTCAATCCGTCACTCAACGACCGCTTCGACTTCGACCCCGCAGACGGTTTCGCGCCAGAGCTTTCGATTCAGGAGAACTGCTGGCACAGCGAAGGCAGCGGCCAGTCGGATTTCGGTTTCTTCCTCGATGGCCATTACCACTCGTTGATTGTCCTGACCCGCTGGCCGCGCACGACGTATCCGGGCATCATCCAGCGCCTCACGAATCTTCGCCTCCTGGACTACACCATCACGGTCAACGTAGACCCGCTCCCCATTTCGCAGGAAATCAACAAGGAGGAAAAAGAACATGACCGCGTGGCCGGCGACTACGCCAGCGAGAAGAAAATTTCCCTCCTCACCGTGATGGAGAAGAAGCAGAAGAAAATTCACGCGCTCATGCAGGGCCAGACGATCCCATTTCATGCGATGCTCGCGATTCGCGTTTGGGACAAGACACGCGACGGCCTGAACGCGAAAGCGGGAGCAATCAAGAACGCGATCAACTCGATGAACGCGGCGCAGTACTTCGAGAGCAACCTACCGACCACATCAAAAAATTTGTTTTTCCAGACTTGGCCCGGCTGGACGTGGGGACGCTACGAGCACCGGAAACTTTACGCAGAGCATCGCTTTCTCGCGGACATGCTCCCTGTCACGAGCACCTTCACCGGACACCTGGCCGGCGCTGAGGCGATTTACGACGGCCCGCAGGACAACCTCGTGGGCATCGAAACTTTCTCCGGGTCGGCCGACAACAAAACACCGCAGCACGCCGTGTTGCTCGGAATGTCCGGCGCGGGAAAATCCGTAACTGTCTGCGACCTGCTCACACAGACGGAAGGATATTTTGCCTACACCGTCATCATCGAGGAAGGACTTTCCTACGGCATCTACACCGCGACGGTCGAGGAAGGGGCGCGACCCATCATCATTCACCCGGACGGCGATCTCACCATCAACTACCTCGACACGAAAGGGCTCCCGTTGACCCCCGACCATTTGTCGGCGGCGACCGCACTCGTGGCGCGAATGATCGGCACGAGCGTGCAGGAAGACAAACAGATGCTCCGGCAGGCGCAAATCGCCAAATACATCAATCTGCTTTACGAGGATGCGTTCCAAGATTGGCAGAAGAAACGCCATGACCAATTGCTCGGCATCGCTCGGCACGCGCTGGCGCTTCAACAATTCCGCGCCGAACGGATGCCGCCCGGCGCAACGAGCTTGGAAACCTTCGCCGACTTCCGCGACTGGAAAACCAGCCACCCGGACGAAGCCGAGAGTTACCAGAACCAATTCGATGAGGCTTCCACGCTGCGGTTTCTCAAAGACCCCAAGACCAGCAAGGAGGTCCGCAATCTCGCCTTCGCTCATTTCGCGTCCGATGAATTCCCAACGCACCGGATGCTGCAAGAGTTGATGATGCTCGATCCGATGGGCGCGGAGCGCGATCAAATCATGGAGATCGCGACGCTCATCCTGCCGTGGTGTCGCGACGGCAATTACGGCTGCCTGTTCGACGGCACGAGTAATCTCTCGCTCACCGGCAAGGTTGCTCACTTCGAGTTGGGCTACATCCCGGAGTCAGCGAAGGAGTTGAAAGCGGCAGCGGGTTTCCTCATCACCAATCACGCCCGCAAGCACATCATGACGTTGCCGCGCGCGCTTCGGAAACGGAACGTGTACGAAGAAGTCGCCCGCTTCCTCGACATCCCAGGTGGCCAGGAAATCGTTCAGGAGTCCTACGCCCAGCTTCGCAAGTTCAATTGCTGGAACATTTCCATTGTGCAGCAGTATGCGCGGTTCAAGCAGTCGCGCATTCGCTCGGCCGTGTTCGGGAATTCACGGCAGTTCTTCATCATGCGCCAGAACGACCGCACGGACTTGGAGGACATGGGCAAGGACATCGCACTGCCAGAGGTCACGCAGCACGCCATAATGAACTACCCGCTGCCCGACCATCAGACGGGCCAGAAGTATTCGCCGTTCACATATCTCCATACCGACTCGGCGCGAAATCTCTGTGGTACGGTTCACAACGTTGCGTCGCCAGAAATGCTCTACTGCTCCAGTTCGAGCGGCGAGCATTTCGACCGCCGCGCCCGTGAGCTTCGCCAAAGTTCGAGCGTCGTCGAGGGCATCATCCTTCACGCCAATCGCCGGACAGAAAAGGAATCCAACACTCATTAACACTTATGAAAAACACGATCAAATTACTCACGTTCAAAACACTGCTCTGCGTTCTCGTGCTCGGCCTGTTCGCCGGTTGCGCAGCGACGCGCCCGATTGCCGACACCGCGTTCGGCGCGGGCGGCGCTTACCTTGGCCACGAGCTTTCCAATGGTGATCCGCTCGCCACCGCCGCTGGCGCGGCGGGCGGAGTCATTTTGAGCGAAGGACTCCACTACGCGGCCAAGAAGCAGTCCGACAAGGCTTACGCGGCGGGCTACGACAAAGGCAAGAGCGATGCCGTGAAGCAGCAGTATTGGCTTTACGTGTCCATGCAGAAGCAGCGTAACCAGGTCGGCAGTGTCCGCCTTTATCCCGTGCAATTGCCTGAACAGCGCATTGACGGGGTAACGTTCCAACCATCAACAAAATTCCTCCGCATCGAGGAGTAAGGAATGGAAGTTCGGCGGAACATCCTGGTCGAACTACTCTGCAACTTTCTCGTAAGCCTGCCGTACCACATGGACAGCGGGAGCGATATGCGACGTGTCTTCCAAGCTGAATAGGACACCACCAGTCTCCGACGCATGAGTGATAAAGGCGTATTCGGTTGCGTCGAACGCTCGCTGTGTCGGGTCATCGCATTCCTCGAAATCCAGATTCAAAATGAGTGACACACGCCGCTTCCTTGGAATGACCTCGACGAAGAAATCGTAAACGCGATATGTGACGCTTTTTGCTCCACACAATTCAATGACATCTTCGCCCAGAGCGAGAATCTGCGGGCGCAGCAGATCGAACAGAGCTTTGGATTCGGAGTCGAACTCCAACTTATCTAGGCTGAATTTGGCAGCCTGTACTTTTCGTTCTTCCAGCTCTGTGGCTTTGACGGCAGCCATATCCGCTACCAGTGCCGGCCAGATGCCAACACCCTTCGCGGCCAATTCCTTCCCCCGTGTTTCCATCTCTGTCTCGGTCCAAGCATTCTGGTCGCGGACGTACTTGTTCAACCTGAGCGGGCTGAAATTGAAGCCGACCTGCTTTCCGTCCTTATCCACTAGCGTTTTCTTCTTGTCCAACGGCAGGTCGCTGTATTCAGAGTTGTAGCCCGTGAGCGTAATGTTGCCGAGACGGTGCAGCCAGACCTCCTGCACGGTTTTCCAATTCGCGCCAAGCATGGTTTGCCACTCCGCACACAACTCCTCGTTCTGCGGCATGATGTGTTCAATGGTGAAACTCGACGTTTCGATTTTCTCTTTGCTGTCATTTTCCAATCGGTCGAGCAGGTAGTGGCAGTGTCGCATGTCGTAAACGTCGCGCGTTTCGAGACCCTCGCGAAATTCCGCGTCTGTGGGGAAGCGCCGTTTCTTACCCTGGCGATGCAGCCCAACCTTCAAACTAAGGAGTGGGGCATCGTCTTTAATGCGATAGGCCAGCGAAGAAAAAATTTGTCCGAGGCTGCGCGTCTGCATGTCGCAGACCGAGCGCCTAAATACATAACTTTCGAGCAGTTCCACCGCCTCCACGAATTCGGCAAGCGACAAAGTCTTCGCGCGATCAAAGCAATCGTAAAGCCTCAGCACGACGGGCGAGGCAACTTCGACGAGCAATCGCAGACGACGGAACGCTTCTTTTAGCTTGGCGTCCGATTCCTGACCGAGACTGAATGCAACGTAGTAATTTCCGAATCGCTTCAGGTTCGCAAGGATGTCCTCGATGGGATTATTGCCACCGACACCGTGAAAATAGTTTCGGAACTGTTGGTAAATCTCATCGGCCTTCAACTGCTTGCTCGGCTTGAGTTGCAAGGTGAGATAATCACGCACGAACTTGTCGAAGTCCGTCCGGTAGCGTGAGCCAAAAGCCGTCTCAATCGGCTGCCAGTACTCCTGGTAAAGCTGCGTCTGCAACTGTTCTTCCTGTCGCATCAGGACGAAGTTGCGAATCAAATCCGCTTGCGTGAGGTCGAGGCCCGTGGAGTTCAAGCTCTCGAAAATCATCTGCGGGTCGTCTTGCCCGCGTGTCAGGCATACATCCACGGCCACTAGCTTTTTGATGCCGCGATATATCAGGTCGAGATCGGCGTCGGCCAATTGCTCCTCAAAGAACTCAAAATTTTCGCGGATGCGTTCAGACACGCCGTTGCCTTGCTCCTTTCCGTCCAGCATTGCGACCAATGTTTCTTGGTCGGAGCGGCGCAAGTGGAGTTTGTGCCGGCGGTCGCCTTTTCCATGTGTGTTGCACAAGTAGTAATCTTCCAATTCAAGGCGCGTCGGGAGGCCATCCTCGTTGGCGGCTTGTTGGGCGTTCGCGTCGCCGCCGGGCATACGGTTTCGCAAGGCGGTCAGCAGCAGTGTCAAAGTTGTCAGGCGTTGCTGGCCGTCGATGAGAAGCCAGCGCGTAATCTTGGCGGAGGTTTCTTCGGCTGCGATGTAAACCACTGAGCCGACGAAGTGCGCTTTGGCGTTCTCGTTCGAGCCGACGCGCACGATGTCTTTCCACAATTGGAGACAATGTTTCGTGCCCCAACTGTAATCGCGCTGAAAGACAGGCACGATGAATTGCTTCGGTCCTTCGAGCAATTCGGTTAGACGAACATCTTCTGCTTTCATCGTGGGTCGGTTTGTTGCCGACTATGCTTCCTTCGCCGGCAGACGCGACAACGAGAGTATTGCAGACAGCAGAAATTGCAAAGGCGGGAGTTGTGGAGAAAACCTCTTTCCACGACTCACCGATCTACCCGGCGAGACACGTTCATCGGTCCGAGGTTTGATTCAAGTCCGCCGCGCCGTCCATTCCTCGTCCATCCACAAGGACTTCGTTGCATGTTGTGTAGCTGATACACCGCTGCTTCTCCGCTTCGTGGTAAATCCTTTTCCGTAATCAGCGGCGTGTCGCCGTTGAAACGAAAAACAACATTACGAAAGGCACACCATGAAGAAATTCATCGCACTCACCCTCGTGACACTCGGCGTCGCGGTTTCCGCGCGCGCGCAGTGGATTGTCTATGACCCGACCATGAACATGCAACAGATCATGGCTCAGGCGCAGAACATCGCCAAATACGTCGAGATGGTGAACAACCAGGTGCAGCAAATTCAAAAGCTCACCGACCAACTCAACGAGTTCAAACACTACGAAGACCTGTTCGGCGATCCGAAGGCGGTCCTGCTCTCGACGGTTCAGCCGCTCGTCAACGATCTGCGGAAAACGGAGCTTGGCCAGACGCTGACGACGCTCGAAACAGCCGTCAACGCAGGTGAAGCCATGCTCTACAACGCGAGCGGCCTGTTTCACAGCATCGGCACGACGTTCAGCACTCCCAATGGAACAACGGTGACGCGCCTGCAAGCGCCGTATCTGCCCGTCGCCGCCGTGCAGAAGACGACGGACAACTACCTGTCCGTCTCAACCGACGCGACCGCACGGCGCATCGCGTTGAAAACCGAAATCGCCGCGACCACCGAAGCGCTCAAGGCTGCGAAGACGGACGCGGAAGTTCAAAAGCTGACGGGTGTTCTCATCGGCCTTTCATCCGCGCTTAACAACACCGACTACGAAATCAATCAGGCCACGGCGTCCGCGCTTGTGCAGGACGTTGCCAACCGCAACGACGCCCAACGCCAGGTCGAAGCGAAGAAGGAACAGCAGCACGCCGAGTTCACCGAGGCGTTGCAGAAATACGGGCAGACGTTCCGCCTGATGAACGCGCCCACGGCGTTCCCAATCCAGTAACCGCAACCTCAAATCGTCCCGACGTATGGCCACATTCGAGAACCTCTTTCCGACGTTCCTGCAAAAGTGCGCCGAACTGCACGAATTGCTGCGCATCGTAGCGTTCATGCTGTTCATCGTCGGGACGATTCTTTTCGTCCTACACGGGTTCTCCGGGAAGACGCTCATGCTGCACATGATGCGCTTGTTCGTGCTCACTGCCTTGCTCGTGATGCTGCCGCAGTGGGGCAATCATGCCCAATCGTTGGTGCAGACTTCCATCCTCGACGGCTTGGGTGTTGATCCAAGCCATGTGCAGGACCAGTACAACCAACTCCTAGTGGTCCGGCGTGACACGAGCACCGGCCATTCGTGGTGGGACATTCTCGGCGACCTGAGTGGATTCACCGTTGAGGTTCTCATCTCCGGCATCCTCTGGCTGGTCGGGGAGTTTGCGTCGCTGCTCGTGTTTTGGGCCTACATCATCCAGAAGTTTATTCTGTTCACTGGTTACGCGCTGTCGCCGCTCCTCATCGGATTCATGGCGATTCGTCCTCTGCGCTCCATCGGCAATCGCTACCTCATGCACCTGGTTGGAGTTCTTCTCTGGCCGCTCGGTTGGGCTGTTGCCGCGCTCATCACGCAGGGAATTCTCGATTTCATGACTGACCCTTCGTTCCGATTTATTGACCCAACTGCCACCCTGTATTCGCTGCAAGCCACCGTTGGCGTCGTTGTGGTCGCGTTTTGGATTGTGTTCAGCACGATTGCCGCGCCGCTTGTCATTCAGAAGGTTCTCGCCACCGGCGAACTCGCTGGCGGCCAACTTATCGCTGGAGCTTTCAGCAGCTTTTTCCAAACCGCCGCTACGACGGCGGGCGCTGCCGCCGTTGCCGCTCCCATCGGCGTTCCGGCCGTGACCGCTGGAGCGGCGGGCATGGCTGCAATCTTGAGCACGCTCTCAACCGCAGCCGGACACGGCAGCGCCGGCGCAATCATCATCGCTGGTTCAGGTCTGCCACCGCGCTCCGCTCGCGGGCGACCGGGCGACGACATCACCGGCGACAAAGCCGTCCGTGAACTCATCTCCAAGGGCAAAGGCAACTATTACTGACGTTTTATGGAAACCACCGAAATCAATCCTCGCCAAACACTAACCGGCAACGGTTTTCCCACCGCCCGACTTGCTCGAAAGCGCTTCGACCCGACGCAACTGTTCGCACAACGAGACCGCCTGCCGTGGTTCTGGTTTTTCGTGGCCGTCGCCGTGTCGGTCCTCGCCGCGTTGGACCGCTACCACATTATTGAGCAATTCAAGCAGCGCGAGCGCGTCGTCATCATTGACCCGGCGCAGACCTACTACATCAGCCCGCTACTTCAGTTTTCGGAGGCGAAGGATTTGCACGCGCAGCAGGCGGAACTCGCCGCCATCACCTTCCTCGAACGCAACCCGAAGGATTTCGACCACCCGGATTTGTTGAGGCAAATGTTTCTCAAATCTGCGCTGCAAAAGGCTCAGGACCACCGAACGCGCGAGGCAGTTGAGTTTCGAGCGAAGCAGCTTCATCAGAAACCGGAGATTGCGAAAATTGACATTCTCGCGACGCGCGAAAATGAAGTGCTCGTCGCCGTCTCTGGTCAGGTTATCCGCACCGGGATCTTCCAGGAAAAGGTGTTCACCGAAGCCTTCAACTTCAAACTGAGTCTCCGTTTGCTCCGCAACCCAAACATGGCCGCCAACGGTCGTTTTCCTACCGCTGTCGGCGACTTCAAATATGAAATCAGCAATTAGCCTTCTCTTACTGACAGCAACCGTCGCGCTTGCCGATTCACCGGAAGCCATTCAGCGTGTCACGCTCGACGAACGCGCGGTCGTCACCGTGCCTGTGGCGACCAACCGCGTCACGACCATCAGTTTCCCCGGCACGATCACTGCGATTGATGCCGTGGGAGTGACGGCTGACGGAAAGACGCCGGGGCAATTCCAACTCGCGCACACAAAGGGTTCATCCTTCGTGTCCGTTCGGGCGCTCGCGCGCAAGGCGGCAACGAACCTCAACATCCGGTGGAACAAGCGCACTTACGTTTTCGAGCTGGTCGAAAGCGATACGCCGGTGCTCGCGCTCAATCTCGAAGATCGCACGACGACTGAAACGGTTCAACCCGCCCCACTCGTCACGCCGACACGGTTGCTGGCCTTGCTGGACAAGGCGAAGGCGTTTCCACTTTTGAAGAAGCAACAGCCCGACGCCGTGGCCGGCGCGGAGGCCAGGACGTTTGGGGACAAGCCGCAAGTCAGCGACTTCAACGACTACGAGATTCGCGTCGAGGAGGTGTTTCGTTTCAATGGGGACGACACGCTCGTTTTCCACGTCACATTGCGGAACAAGTCCGCCGCAGAGATTCGCTACTTGCCGGCGAGCTTCTGTGTGCGTGTCGGCGACCGGCTATACTACCAGTCCATCAGCGACGCCCCTGGCGTGCTCCCGGTCAACGCGGCCAGCACGGTCTATTTCGCCATCACCGGCACGCCGGACGGCGGACGCAACGAGCTTTCGCTCAAGAATGATTTCACCGTTCTGGTTACTCGGCTCAAATCGCAGCCACCACCGGCGACGATCAGCACAAACTCACCGCCGACAAGTTCCACCACAACAGAAACCACCCCACCACTATCACCGTCGCCGTCGCCACCCAACGTAATGACCCCCGAACGTGAAGCCCTTGCACGCCAGGCTCTACGTCGCGCGATTGCAGAGTCGCAGAACGCGACCGGACGGTCGGGTCTCACGCCCTCAAATGCGCCCAGCGCCAAACAAACTCCTATCAACCCATGAAACCGCGCGACTTCCTCAATTTCTTCAAGACCCGGACCGGCAAGCTGGTTTTGTTCGTCATCATCTTTGGCGGGGGCTTGATGCTTTTCAGCGCGCTGCGTGATCGGTCTCGTTCGCGCGGCGACATGGACATCCGCGTTTCGCGCTCGCAGACCAACGCGACGGACAAACCGCAGGTGGTGCAGACCGTCGAGCGACCGATGCAACCGTTCCATCCGCCGCCACCGAAACCAGAGCCGCTGCCTCCACCACCGAAAACCAACGAGCCACCGAAACTTGCAGTTGAGAAGCCGAAGCAAGAACCGCCACCCGCCGCGCTCGCGCCGATCAGCCTCTTTGCCGACTCCGCCGCCGGGGTCGTCGAACCGAAGGGGTTGGGTTCTGTCTATGCTCCCTTCGGACGGCTGATCTCTTGCGAGACAGTTATCACGGTGGACTCGGCCTCGATTCAGACGCCCATCGTCGGCCTTGTCACCGAGAACGTGTACCACGCGGGCAAGTTGGTGATTCCCGCTGGCACGGAGGTCCACGGCACGGCGCAGACGGACCGTCACCGTGAGCGCATCGCCAGCGGCGGCGTTTGGACGCTCGTGTGGCAGACCGGAGAGGAGCTTCACCTAAGCGCCGTCG
>DATNDF010000398.1 GCA_035607015.1 Candidatus Angelobacter sp.
GGCGCGGATCCCCGTCGTTTGCGCGATCTCGGCACCATCGAGTCTGGCGGTCGAATTCGCCCGCGAAGTCGGACAGACCCTGATCGGTTTTTTGCGTGGTGACTCGTTCAACGTGTACTCGCATCCGGATCGAGTTTTGGACCCGAAAGCAAAGACCATGTCGAAAGGCGAGTGAGGCGGGGGCAGCCTTCTCAGGTTGACGACGTGCGCAGGTACGGCGCGAGCAATTCGGTCAACTTACCCGGCATGCGCTTCGGGTTTTCGGCGATCGTTGCACAAACGTGATGAGTGCTGCCTTCAAGGATGGATTGGTTATGCTGATTGTCAATGTGGTAACCGAAGTTGAGCCTCACGCGGTCGAGTTCGGTCAACCAAAGGCCGATGGTAAGGACGTCGTCGTAACGTGCGGCGCGAATGTATTCAAGGCGGCTCTCGATCACGGGAAAAACGGTGTCCTCCTGTTGCAGGGTCAGCAGCGGGAGTCGGAGCGAACGGAAAAACTCACCACGGACCTCTTCGAGAATGTCGAGGTAGCGGGCATAGTAAACATGGTTACCCAGGGTGCAATCGGAGTAGGTGACGCGGTGCTGATGGCGGAAGATTCTGTCGGGCATGGCGTGACGTTAAGGGTGATACCTCGGCCGCGCGAGCCGGAATTGGTGACTGGCGGGCGATAATGAGGGTTGCCAACACTCTGACTTGGAGTATCTTGGCAACGTGGATTGGCAGCAAACCATTTCGCTTTTGATTGTCGCCGCGACCGCAGGAATCTTTCTCCGGGCGCGATTCCGGCGCCGCAAGTTCAGATTTGAGCGCGACACTCATTGCGGCTGCGCTGGTCAATCCCGGTCGCAAAGCTCGATTGTCTTTCGCGCGCGCAAGGGCGAACGCCCGCAAATCATCGTCAAATCCTGATCACCTCTTGCTTGCGCTGCCTCTGATATTGATATACTTTCGCGTTGATCATGGCCTTGAACAAAGTTTCCGCATCCGTTCATTTCGTTAAACGACCGCAAAGCGTCGGTCTGGATTCCTCCGAAACCTACTGGGTGCCGAACACCGACGTTTATGTGGCCGAAAGTGGTCTCGTCATCAAGGTCGAGTTGGCCGGCATGCGCAAAGAGGATTTGGAGCTGACGGTCGAGGGCAGCCGCCTGAAGATCAGCGGACAGCGCCCGGACGGATGCCGCGCCGCGAAATGCACATTTCTGGTGATGGAAATCAATTACGGCGCGTTTGAAAGCGTCATTGAACTCCCTCCCGGGTACGATTTGGGCCAGGCGAAGGCCGCTTATCAAAATGGTTTTCTGCGCATTGATGTGCCGGTTCTCGCGCCCTCGTCGCAAAAGCCGATTTCAGTTTCCATTCCTTCCGGCGAAGGTTAACCTTTCGCTGAACTTTTTGGCCGGCTCCGACATCTAACCATGAGAGCGGCCATAAAATGACCTCACCGGACACTGAATTCATCAGCATCCTCGGAGCTTCCACCGGCGGCTCGGACACAACCATCACGCGCGCGGGCGGCAAGTCCATTCCGGACGTCCTGCCGATTCTCGGGTTGTCCGACATCGTGATTTTTCCCGGCATGGTGGCGCCGTTGCTCGTCGAGTCTGCGGCGAGCATCCGGCTGATCGACGACGTCGTCGCGGGAGATCGTTTCATCGGCCTGGTGCTGCAAAAGAAGCCGGACGTCGAGAATCCGGCGCCCGAGGATTTGTGGAACAACGGCTGCGCCGTGCGGGTGGTGAAAATGCTTAAGTTTCCGGACAACACCGTCCGGGTTCTCGTGGAGGGATTGCGCCGTTTCCGGATCGCGCAATACGAATCGCACGAGCCTTACCTCCGCGCAAGGATCGAAGTCATCCGCGACTCGGTCGAACAGTCGCTGGAATTGACCGCAATGACACGGAACGCGCAGCGTCAGTTCCAGGAAATCATCAACCTCTCACCCGCGATGTCCGACGAGGTCAAGGTCGCGGCGCTGAACACGGAACACTCCGGAAAACTTGCGGACCTGATCGCGGCGAACCTTAACCTGAGCCTGGAGGAACGGGAACAGTTGCTGGAAATGAACGTGGTCAGAGACCGGCTGACGCGCCTCCTGCCGCTGTTGAGCCGCGAGCTGGAAGTGCTGACACTCGGTTCAAAAATCCAGAAGGAAGTGGCTTCCTCAATGAGCAAGAGCCAGCGCGACTTCTTCCTGCGCGAGCAAATCCGCGCGATTCAGCGGGAACTGGGCGAATCCGATCCGGCCACCGGTGAGATCAATTCCCTCCGCGATCAGATCGAGAAAAATCAGCTTCCGGACGACGCGAAAAAAGTGGGGCTAAAGGAACTGGAACGTTTGCAGCAAATCCCGACGACGACCCCCGAATACACGGTTTCGCGGAATTATCTCGATTGGATCGTCAATCTGCCGTGGGCGAAGGCAACCGAAGACAAGATAGACCTTGCCGCCGCCGAGCGCATTCTCGACGAGCAACATTACGGATTGACCCGGGTGAAGGACCGGCTGCTGGAGTTTCTGGCGGTCATCAAGCTGAAGAACAAATTGAAAGGCCCGATCCTCTGTCTCGTCGGCCCGCCCGGCGTGGGCAAAACTTCGCTTGGTAAAAGCGTGGCTGACGCGCTTGGCCGGAAATTCGCCCGAATCGCACTGGGCGGCATGCGCGATGAAGCGGAGATCCGGGGACATCGGCGGACGTATGTGGGCGCATTGCCCGGCCGCATCATTCAAAGCCTGCGGCGCATGGAGAGCAATAACCCGGTCATTTTGCTGGACGAGATCGACAAGGTGGGGTCGGATTTCCGCGGCGATCCGGCGGCGGCACTGCTGGAAGTGCTCGATCCCCAGCAGAACCACACGTTCACCGACAATTACCTCGACATGCCGTTCGACCTGTCGCACGTCCTGTTCATCACCACGGCCAACTGGCTTGATCCGATCCATCCCGCATTGCGCGACCGGCTGGAAGTGATAGAGCTGCCCAGCTACACTGCTGCCGAGAAACTGCAAATCGCGAAACGCTATCTTGTGCCTCGCCAGTTGGAGGAGCATGGCTTGAAGCCCAAGCTTGTGAAACTGCCGGACGCGGCGTTAAAGCGATTGATCCAGGATTACACCCGGGAGGCGGGCGTCCGACAGCTGGAACGCGAAATCGCCGCCCTGACCCGCAAGGCGGCGCGTAAGATTGTAAGCCGGCAGGGTCTGCTCCGGCCGCTGACAATCACCCCCGATGAATTACCAGACTACCTTGGTCCGGCGAAGTTCGAGACCGAGATGGCCGAGACCATCACGGAGTCCGGTGTCGCCGTCGGTCTGGCCTGGACGCCTGTGGGGGGTGACATTCTGTTCATCGAGGCGACCCGCATGCCGGGCACCGGAAAACTGCTGCTGACCGGCTCGCTTGGCGAAGTGATGAAAGAGAGTGCACAGACGGCGCTGACGTATTTGCGAAGCCAGTCCAAAGCGTTGAAACTGGATTTTACCGATTTTGAAAAGCAGGACGTTCATATCCACATTCCGGCGGGCGCGACGCCCAAAGACGGTCCCAGCGCGGGTGTTACGATCGTCGCGGCCCTCGCATCGTTGCTGGCACAGCGTCTGGTCGGCTCCGACGTGGCGATGACGGGGGAAATAAGCTTGCGCGGCCGGGTGTTGCCCGTCGGCGGCATCAAGGAAAAGGTGCTTGCGGCGAGCCGCGCCGGTATCAAACATGTCATTCTGCCCGAACAAAACCGCAAAGATTGGGTCGAAGTCCCGGCGGAGGTTCGCCGGAAGCTCAAGGCCCACTTTGTTCGGCACATTTCGCAGATCCTGCCGCTCGCCCTGCGTTCACAATGACAGTGGGGCGGACAGCCTTTTGCCTGACGATGACCATGTTTGGCATTTGCGCGAACGTTGCAGCAACGAAGCCCGTCGCGGTTTCCGACGAAGAGGGCCAGAAACTTGCCGCGGAACTCCGCCTGTTACGCCCGGCAGACGACCTGGCAATCCGGGGTCTGTTGAAGATTCGTGACGCTGACGGCAGGCGGACGAATGTCCCGTTTCACTATCGGTTCATTTCGGGCGAGAAGACGTGGCAGAATGTTTACGAAATCGAGGGCGGTGGCGGTATGGCGGGCGAGACGCTAAAGGTCATTCACACCGAGGGTGGGCCGAACCGTTATCTATTTTCGCACCGGAGCAATGGTTCAATTGGGGAGCCGGTCGCCGGCGACAAGGCGATGATTCCGTTTGCGAACTCCGACTTCTGGCTCGCCGATCTCGGTTTGGAATTTCTCCATTGGCCCGGACAGCGAATCGTCCATGAGGCCAAGATCAAGATGCGAAAGGGCCGTCCGTGCAAAGTGCTCGAAAGTGTCAACCCGCGGCCCGATGCCGCGGGTTATACGCGCGTCCGTTCCTGGATAGACATCGAAACGGGGCAGCCCATTCTCGCGGAGGCCTATGGGCCAGACAATAAACTGATCAAAGAATTCGAAATCGGCAGTGTGACGAAGGTCAACGGCCATTGGGAACTGAAAAACATGGAAATGCGCAACACGGGAACCGATTCCCGGACTGTTCTTGAATTTCAATACGACCAGAAGGCCGGGGAATAACGGAAGCATGGGACCGGTGAAGTTTGGATAAGATCATGCCACAGTGCCCGGCTTGGGATTCTTCCCGGCGTGACTTTTTCGCCAAGGTCCTGTCGAATCAGCGATGGCACCACGCTGTTCAATGGCCAAGCCTGCAGAAGCTGAATCTCAGTTCGTTTCCGGCGGGCCGCATCGCATGAAAGAGGCCCAGGCGACCGGTCCCGCTGGCGACGACCCAGTCTCCGCCGGCCACGGGCCGACGTGGGCCTCGCCTGAATTTGGCGCGATCTACGAGGAACATTCCCGCCAGATTTTCTATCTGGCCTTGCGTTTTCTCGGCGATCCGGCCCAGGCGGAAGATGCGACGCACGATGTGTTCCTGAAAGCCTACCGGAAACTCGGCGAATTTCGCGGCGACTCCGCGATGCGCACCTGGCTCTATCGCATCGCGATCAACCATTGCAAGAATCTCCGTCAGACCTGGTACCAGCGCAACATGGTCAGCAACGCGGACGACTCGATCTGGGAAAGCGCCGTCTCCAGGACGGAAACCCCGTTGCGCGTGCTCGAAATCAAGGAGCTTGGCGAGCGTATTCAAAAGACACTTGATGCCCTGCCGGAGGAATACCGGCTTCTGCTGCTGCTTGTGGCCGACGAACAGTTGAGTTACGAGGAAATGGCCGCCCTGACCGGGCAAAGCTCTGACGCGATCCGCGGCAAACTGCATCGTGCGCGAAAATCCTTTGTCCTCCAGTTCCAGAAACCCGCCTGATCCGATTATGAACCCTAAATCCCCCAAGTTTCAGCACCAGCAGAAACAGGAAACGACCGAACAAGCCGCCGCCTTGCAGACGACACATGAGTTTGCTTCGCCGGAGGAGATACTTCGCCGCGATGCCGCGCAGGTTGAAGTCCCCGCCGCGCTCGCACATCGCGTGGCCGAGTCGATCGCGAAAGAGCCGAAGCCGTCGCGGTCCTGGTGGAGAAAACTGTTCTCTCGCGGCGAGGCCAACGGATGATTTGCATCGAGGACATCAAGCCGAAACAACGAACGAGATGTCGCTCGGAGATTGCTCGCTCGCGCGTGGAGGCGGCGCGCGCTGCGCTGGCCGACTGCCACCTGTGCGCGCATCACTGTGGCGTGAACCGGCTGTCTGGTGCGGCGGGTTTCTGTCGCGCCGGCGCTCAGGCACGGGTTTTTATGGTGCAGGTGGAGGTTTCAGACGAACTCGAATTGATCCCGACCTTCGCCATCGCGTTGAGTGGTTGCGATCTCCGCTGCGCCTTCTGCATCACCGGGGCCGAGAGCTGGAGTGCCCGCGCGGGGGAGCCGATTGAGGTCGGTTCGCTCACGACCAAGGCGCGGGCCGCGCTGGCCGAGGGTGCGCGGACCATCATGATTTTAGGCGGCGAACCGACGATTCATCTTCCATCGGTGTTGGAACTCGTCGCTGCCTTGCCGGACGGGGCGAAACTCGTTTGGAAAACCAACGCTCATGGCTCGGCCCAGGCCCGCGCATTGCTCGATGGACTTTTTGATGTCTGGCTGGCGGATTACAAGTTTGGCAATGACGCGTGCGCGCAGCGTCTGGCGCGGGTCTCGGGCTACACGCGTGTGGTTCGAGAAAACCTCCTTTGGGCCAGCGACCATAGCGAGCTGATCATCAGGCACCTGGTCATGCCGGGGCACGTGGACTGTTGCTGGGCGCCGGTTGCGCAATGGCTCGCCAGAAATATCCCGGCAGTGAAGATCAATTTGCGGACCGGATTCTGGCCAGCATGGCATGCGGCGAGGCATGCAGAAATGCGGGGTACCACTTCAACCAGTGAAGCGAACAGGGCGTGGGAGATTGCTCGCGAATTTGGCCTCCGTTCAATAGAATGACCCAAGGCACGACAGATTGGTGGCGACTATGATCGAAAAATGCAACCTACCCCCTGCCGAATCGCCAGGAACCGGTCCAACCAGCGAGCTACTGATTCTGCCGGATGGGAGGATTCTGGTCCACAATCTGACTCCTCTCTTCGCCGCGGTACTGGGCGAGCTGAGTCCCGCCGATGAACAGATTCATCCTCGTGTGGATTTGATCACGGACGGTCAACGCGAACGATCGAAGACGGTCGCAAAAGAATGAATTTCGACCAGGAACTGGAGACCCTGATTCGCGCCCGTTATCCGATTCTCTATGTCGTCTCGGCGGAGGAGACACGCGTGCAGCAATTGGTGGTGGGAATAGCCCAACGGCGGCAGAAGAAGGTTTTTGAATGGAGTTTCAGCACCGGGATCGTGCCTGCCGGCACGTCAATTCAGTCGCAAAAGCACCGCAATGCTCCGACCAAAGATCCGCTGATTGCACTGGACCAGGTCATTGATCAGGTGGACCCGGCGATCTTTGTTTTCAAGGATTTCCATCCGTTTCTAACCAAGAACAATTTTGCGGTGATCCGCAAGCTCAAGGAGATCTCGCTGCAGCTCAAAAACAGTTTCAAAACGATCATACTGGTTTCGCCAGTCCTGGAAATCCCCGCCGAACTGGAAAAGGAAATCACGATGCTGAATTTTCCGCTCCCTGCGCGGGATGACCTGGCCGTGCTTTTGGACAAAATCATCGAGGACGTGAAACAATTCAAGCAGGTGAAGATTGATCTCGATGAGGCGGGACGCGAGCGCCTCTTGCAGGCCGCGCTGGGTTTGACGCTCGGAGAGGCGGAGAATGTGTTCGCCAAGATTATTGTCAAGGACGAGCGCCTGAGCGGCGACGATGTCAACGAGGTCTTCGCGGAAAAACAGCAGATCATCCGCAAGAGCGGGTTGCTTGAGTATTATGCGACGAACGAGACGTTTTCAAATGTCGGCGGGTTGACCGTGCTGAAGGACTGGCTCCAAAAGCGGGCCGTGGCGTTTACCGACGAAGCACGGGCCTTCGGTCTGCCCGCGCCCAAGGGGATCCTGATGCTCGGCGTGCAAGGGTGCGGGAAAAGTCTGAGTGCGAAGGCGGTTTCCTGCCTCTGGCAACTGCCACTGCTGCGCTTCGATATGGGCCGCATGTTCGGCAGTCTGGTCGGTTCGTCGGAAGAAAACGTCCGCCGTGCCATCGCCGTGGCTGAATCGGTCGCGCCGGCGATTCTCTGGGTGGACGAGATCGACAAGGCCTTCGCAGGTTCACAAGGCTCGGGCGCGACCGATGGCGGGACGACCGCGCGGGTCTTCGGGACATTCCTGACGTGGCTGTCTGAAAAAACCGCGCCGGTATTCGTCGTGGCCACGGCAAATGACATTTCGCAATTGCCGCCTGAACTCATGCGCAAAGGGAGGCTGGACGAAATCTTTTTCGTTGACCTGCCATCCAACGAGGAGCGCGAAGAGATTTTTCGCATTCACCTGGCGAAGCGCGGGCGCGATCCGCAATTGTTCGATTTGCAAACGCTCGCGAAACGCGGCGAGAATTTTAGCGGCGCGGAAATCGAGCAGGCCGTCATCAGCGCGCTTTACGACGCGTTTTACGCCAAAGTGGAGCTGACGACCGGACACGTTCTCGAAGCGCTGCATCAAACCGTGCCCTTGGCGAAGACCATGGACGAGCAAATCAACCGCCTGCGCATCTGGGCCGAGGGTCGGGCGCGATACGCCAGTGCAGCCCGAACCACGTAGGATAGGAATGCGCTGGGAGGTAGCGCGTTTTGATTTTTGTCTTGCGAGAGAGTGCCGAGAGGCTGGGATTTCAAGGCCAATCGGGGTTTACGGGCAAGACCACATCCAGCTGTCGTGCTCCAGGATTTCGCGTGATGGGTTAAATGTGGCATTGTCAAAGCTGCCAGAAGTCATATAAAGCGACCGGCTTGGGCCGGAAAAACTTGGTTATTCGGGCGGACTTGGGTAATGTCACTCGTGACTTGGATGGTGACGACCGTCGCGCAACGCTTCGACGCTTGAATGGATGTAGCCATAGTTTTCCGGCTGACCGCAGCACGAACCCTAAACCACGGGACGAGTTATGAGCCGCTTCAACAAGCTTGAGTTCAATGAAGAGTTCGAAGGCGAACAGCAGTCCGGCCGGCAGGCCGAAAGCCCCCAGCGGCTTGTCAAAGACGAAGCCTATTATCTGGCGCGGGCGCAAAGCGCCTTGGAAAATGGACAATTCGAGGGGGCGCTGCGTCTTTACGCCAAGATATTGGAATTTAACACGTGCAACCCGGTTGCGTGGACCGGCCAAGTGCGGATGCTGGTCGAATTAAACGAGTTTGAAGAAGCAAAAAAATGGGCGGACAAAGCACTGGAACGTTTTCCCAACGAACCGGAACTGCTCGCCGCCAAGGCTGTGGCGTTGGCGCGCCTGGGTGACCTCGGAGCGGCGATCGTTTACTCGGACGCATCGATTGGCGAACGAGGCGAGACGTCTTACATCTGGCTTGCCCGCGGCGACGTTCAGATGGCACGCCAGGAGAAGCGCGCGGACTATTGTTTTGAGAAAGCTTTCGCAATCTCACCCAATAATTGGTTCATCCGCTGGCTGGCGGCAAGGATTCACCACTACTACAAGAAATTCGCTCTGGCGCTCAAACTCGTGCAGGAAGCGCTCAGCTTCGACGCGGGCCAGGGTGTGCTCTGGCTGCAGCTTGGTTTTTCCCAGCAGGCGCTTGGATTGGTCGAGCCAGCTCGCATCTCCTTCCAACATGCCCGCCAATTTGATGTTCAAAGCGGCGACGCGGACGCCGCACTGCGCCCAATGTATCAGGCGGGCTTTTGGTGCAAGTTGCGCAGCCGGTGGAGGCAGATCTTCCGGCGATGAACGAATCGCGATTTGACAAACTGCTCGCGACGGCCAGTGAATACGGCGCGTCGGATCTGCACTTGATCGCCGGAGTGCCGCCGGCTTATCGCGTCAACGGAGAAATCATTCTTGCCGACGAAGACGCACTGACGCCGGAAGTCGTCACGCCGATGGCGGAGGCTCTCCTTAACGATGTTCAACGCGAGAAGTTCGAGCGTGAATGGGAACTGTGCATTTCATTGCTCCATCCGACCGCCGGCCGCGTGCGTGTGACGTTTTACCGGAGAAATGGCCATCCGGAAATGAGTTTCAGATTTTGCGGAGACCGGATTCCCGGACGCGAAGAACTTGGACTGCCGGCGAAGATTGACGATATGGCGCGCAAGCCGAATGGCTTGTTTCTCATCACCGGCCCGACCGGCGCGGGCAAGACCACGACGTTGAATTACATGGTGGACGTGATCAACAGCGAGCGGCGCTGCAAAATAATCACGATTGAGGATCCCATCGAATACGTGCATGAAAACAAGCGTGCCATTGTCGTGCAACAGGAAGTGCTGACGGACACGCACTCCTTCAACCGCGCGCTCGTGCATGGACTTCGCCAGGATCCGGACGTGATTGTCGTGGGCGAGGTGCGTGATCATGAAGCAATCGCCACGGCGTTGAAGGCTGCCGAAACCGGACATCTTGTCCTCGCCACGCTGCACTCGCCGAGTGTCGCGCTGGCATTGGAACGGATCGTTGGCGTTTTTGAAGGAAGCGCCCAGCGACAGATCGTCTTGCAGCTTGCCAATGCGCTGCAAGGCATCATCGCGCAGGAACTGCTGCCCGCGGTCGATCGTTCGAGGCGCGTACTCGCCTATGAACTTCTCGTTAGCAGCGGTGCGGTGCGGAATCTCATCCGCGAAAACAACCTGCATCAACTGGAGAATTGCATCCAGACGGGCGGAAGGGATGGCATGGTGCTGATGGACAGCTGCCTTTACGAATTATATTGCCGCTGTCAGATCAGCTACGACACGGCCCTGAGCCGCGCGCGCAATCCCGACCGCATCGCCAAACGGGCCAATCAGTCCTGACGCCATTCGCCTGCGATGCTGACAACGAAATCTTGGCTGTGCATTCCATGAACTGGTTGCCGTCGAAACTGTCCTCAGTCCTCGAGTTGGCGCTGTGCGCGGGGGTTGTCGGATGGGTTCTCTACCGTTGGTTGAAGAAAAGCGATGATCCCGCGCGTTTGATTTCGAAATGGGTCATCACGGCGGTAATGGTGAGCACTACGTGGTGGATTGCGGCCGGGAAAATTGCCAGCTCGGGCGGCGGGTTGGACTACGGTACCGCGTTCGTCGTCGTGATTGCCTGTGCCATTTGCGGCGTCGTTCTTGGGATTACCTGGGGGAGCAACATCGCGGACGTGCTGGGAAAGCCCTTGACGGGTTTGTTCGATGGAGGCGACCAGGAAATCGTCCCTCAACCCTTCTACTCGATCGCCGAGGCGAAACGGAAACAAGGGAAATATCTGGAAGCGGTGGCGGAGATCCGGAAGCAACTGGCGCGCTTTCCCGGCAACTTCAACGGAATGTTAATGCTCGCTGACGTCCAGGCTGAGAATTTGAACGATCTGCCGGGGGCCCAGGTCACCATTGAACGGTTGCTCGTCGAATGTGAACCGAGTCCCATGAACATGGCCCTGGCGTTGAATCGCCTGGCGGATTGGCACCTGAAATTTGGACACGACCCGGACTCCGCGCGCCTGGCGCTGGAACAGATCATCCAGATGTTTCCTGACACGGAGCAGGCTTATCTTGCCGGCCAGCGTATCGCGCACCTGATGACACCGGAAATGCTGACAGAGAAGAAGGAGCCTCATCGCATCAAGGTCGGGCAGTTTCAGGAAAACATCGGGCTGCTGAGAGAACCGGCGAACGTGCGGGCGCCGACGGAGGATCCCGCCGCGGTCGCGTCGAAACTGGTCGAACACCTGAGAGACCACCCGCAGGACAGCGAGGCGCGCGAACGACTGGCTCTGATCTATGCGGAGTACTATCAACGGCTCGATCTGGCAATGGGCCAGCTGGAAGAGTTGATTGCGCAACCGAACCTCCCGCCGAAACATGCCGTCCATTGGCTCAACGTTTTGGCGGACCTGCAAATCAAAAACGCCGGAGACACGGCCGCGGCGCGAGCGGCGTTGCAGCGCGTTGTTGAGCTGTTTCCCCAGTCAGCGGCGGCGGAGAACGCGAGAAACCGGATGGCTCATCTGAAGTTGGAACTTCGCGCGAAGAAAAAGAGCCAAGTCGTGAAACTTGGCTCCTACGAACAGAACATCGGGCTGCGAAACCGCCCGTGAATCATTGATTCACAAGCAACTGGCCGTAAATCTGTTTGTCGATCTCGCTGGCGAGGTCGATGTCGGCGACGGCCCCGCGGCGCACCTGCACCGTTACCTTTGTGATCTTGGGTTCGCTGTCATCCAGGGCGACGAACAGCTTGGCCGTGTCCACCCTCGCCTCCAGAACCTTTCTGACAAGGTCGTCCCCGACCAGTGTGCCGTTGCGCTTGAGCACCGTGATGGTGGCCGCTTTGACCTTGTCGTAGGGCAGCTCATAACGGCTGACGATCTTGTCCTTGCCGGGCAGACCGAAGATTAAATCATCCTTCTCGGTCGAAACGCAGCCGGCGACAAACGACAGCAATCCGGCCAGCGCCAGCAGCTTGAAAAAATTCAGTTTCATGTGGTTATGCAAACAGATTCCGAAATCACGTCAAGTCTTTTACCGGCTCGTCACAACGGCGTGAGTGCAGAAGATTTCAGAACGGGAGCAACGACGGGTCTCCCGGTATTGGCCCTCGCGCGAAAATGACTTTGCCGAGGCCGGCGCGGCAAAGATAACTTGTTGACAAAACTCGTGTGAGTTCTAACTTAGTTGTGATTCGGGTAGCGGTACGTTTCTTCAGCGGGGTTCCCCACCCCCACCTCCTTGGCGTCTGCTGCCCGAATCGCTTTTGTTCCTCGAGTTACCCGTTGACGTTTGCGACAGGTTTCCCTAGCTTCTTGCTCCCCTTGCGCGGGGGTGTAGCTCAATTGGTTAGAGCGCTGCCCTGTCACGGCAGAGGTTACGGGTTCGAGCCCCGCCACTCCCGCCATTCTCCATAAGCGCGTTTGGGGATTCTCATCTCGGCAGTCGATGGAAACGGATTTTGGCCGGACCGGAGGCAGTCTCGTCAACAAGCACTTCGCAATAGCCGCCATCTTTTAACAATTCGATGCCGGCGATGGAGGGGCACAAGCGCGGCTTGAACATGCGCCAGCGCCGCGCTTCGTTCAACGCGTGGCTCATGCGACGGATGGAATTGCCAAGGAAACGGATGGTGGGCATGCCGGCCAGCATCCGGCTCTTCCAAAAAAACAGCCGGGAATGCAGGTGTCCGATGATCGTGTGCTCCAACTGTGGTAATTTGGCGCGGACGGCTGCTTCCCGCCAGAGGAATGGCAACGCGGTCGGGTCGTGGCAAAACAGCAGCACGCGTTGTCGCTCGGACAGCGCGGCGAAAGCCTGGCGTATCTCCGACAAATGCACATCACGCAGGGCCAACCAGTCCTGCCGTTCCTCGGGCAACGCTTCGGGTTCATAAACTGGAAAGGCCAGAAGTGAGGACGTGACACCCATCAAAACGTAGTTGCCAATTTCAGTCCGCCAGAACGGCTGCAGCGCTAGGTCGGCGGTAGCGCGCCGCCAGCTTGCCAGGCGGAATCCACCCTTGCCGCCGAACAGGCTCATCTTGCCAAGCTCGTGATCCCCGATGACGCATCGCAGTTTCTGACCGAAGCATCCGC
>DATNDF010000399.1 GCA_035607015.1 Candidatus Angelobacter sp.
ACAAAGAGGAGTCGTTCAAAATCATAGGCTGTTGCATGGAAGTGCACCGTGAATTGGGCAAAGGCCACGATGAGGTGATTTACAAAGACGCGCTCGAAATCGAATTCCACCGACAGCAGATCACTTTCGCTCGGGAACGCGAATATGAGCTTACGTACCGAGGAATCGTACTACCCCATCGATATTTCGCCGATTTTGTTGTGTTGGAAAAAATCATCTTCGAAGCTAAAGCAGTTGAGCGTTTGATTGACTCACACGTCAAACAAACCTTGAACTACTTGGCCGCTTCAAAACTGAGGCTTGGATTGCTTGTAAACTTTGGCGAGGATTCCCTGGCCCACAAACGAGTCGTTCTATAATTTTTTGAATCCGTGTGAATTGGTGAAATTCGTGTCTCATGTCTGAAATTCCCAAAGCTTACGAACCGCAAGCGGTCGAAGAGAAATGGTACGATTTCTGGCTGAAGCAAGGTTGTTTCACCGCCGACCCCGCGCGCGTGAGCGACAGACGCCCGGCTTATTCCATTGTCATCCCGCCGCCGAACGTCACCGGCGTGCTCCACATGGGGCACGTGCTCAACAACACCATCCAGGACGTCCTCGCCCGCAAGGCGCGCATGGACGGCAAGGAAGTTCTCTGGCTGCCCGGCACCGACCATGCCGGCATCGCCACCGAGGGCATGGTGGCCAGACAGATTTGGAAGGATGAGAAGAAATCCAAACGCGACATCGGACGCGAGGAATTCATCAAGCGTGTCTGGGCCTGGAAGGAAAAACACGGCGGCATCATCATCGCGCAACTCAAGAAACTCGGCTGCTCGTGCGACTGGACCCGTGAACGTTTCACGATGAACCCGGACTACGTGCGCAATGTGCAGCGCGTGTTCGTCGATCTTTACAAGAAGGGCCTCATCTATCGCGGCAAACGCATGGTGAACTGGTGTCCCGCCACGCAGACCGCACTCTCCGACGAGGAAGTGGAAATGCGACCGCAAAAAGGTTTCATGTGTCACTTCAGAGTTCAGGTTGCGGAAAGCCCCCTCACCGCGGCTCTCTCCCCCAAGGGGGGCGAGGAAGAAAAATCTTCGGCGACGACTGCGTCCGGTTCTCAAGTTACCAACGCTCGCGCTTCTCATTCCCTCTCCCCCTCTGGGGGAGAGGGTCAGGGTGAGGGGGACGCTAAGAAAGGCGGGCCAGAAATTGATTCGCAAGGCCGTGTGTGGCTCACCATCGCGACGACGCGTCCGGAAACCATCCCCGGCGATACCGCCGTGGCCGTGAATCCGAAGGACTCGCGTTACGCGCATCTCATCGGGAAACACATCGTGCGACCGCTGCCTCTCGAATTGCCGCGCGAGCAGAAGCTCATTCCCATCATCGGCGACGAGCATGTGGACTTCGAGTTCGGCACCGGTGTGCTCAAGGTGACGCCTGCGCATGACAAGGCCGACTTCGACATTGGCCAGCGCCACAAACTGCCAATCGTGGACATTATGAACCCCGATGGGACGATGAACGAACTGGCGGGCGCGGATTTGAAAGGGCTGGATCGCTTTAAAGCCCGGAAAGTGGCTGTAGGAAAGTTGACCGAACTCGGCGCGCTCGTGGAGGAAAAGCCGTACGAGAACAACGTCGGTTTCAGTCAGCGCGCGGATGTGCCGATCGAGCCGCGCTTGAGCGAGCAATGGTTTCTCAAGTATCCTAGCGTGGAGAAGTCCAAGGCATGCGTGGAGCAGGAAGCTGGAACTGGTCCGGGTGGAACAGGCTGCGAGCCTGTTACGGTCGGCAACTTGCCGACCGTTCCGGAAGCGCCGGGCAGGTTGCCCGGCACAACGGGCCAGTGGCCCGTTCCACCCGGCAAGATGCGCTTTCATCCGCAGCGGTGGGCGAAGGTTTATGACCATTGGCTGACGAACATTCAGGACTGGTGCATCAGCCGCCAGCTTTGGTGGGGGCATCGGATTCCGGTGTGGAGCAAGACCAAACTGACCCTGTCAAAATCCGACTCGCAGAATCCTGTTTCGATTGCGCAATTTTTGGCTGGAATGTCAGATTCTCAAACGGCGGAGACTTCATTGTCTGGTAAAGAGGAACAGATCACTTTCCTTCGCGTCCGCGGCGAAATTTGGGAGGCTGCAACATATTCGATAGAGGAAGCACAGGTTCTTGAAGCAAACGGCTTCACCCAAGACCCCGACGTACTCGACACATGGTTCAGTTCCTGGCTCTGGCCTTTTGCCACGATGGGCTGGCCGGAGCAGACCGAGACGTTGAAGAAGTTTTATCCGACCACCGACCTTGTCACCGCGCCGGAAATTATTTTCTTCTGGGTCGCGCGCATGATCATGGCGGGCTTCGAATACATGGGCGAGCTGCCGTTCCGCAACGTCTATTTCACCGGCATCATCCGCGACAAGATCGGGCGCAAGATGTCGAAGACCCTCGGCAATTCACCTGACCCGCTCGATCTCATCGCCAAGTACGGCGCCGACGCCGTCCGCTTCGGCACCATGCGCAGCGCGCCGCTCGGCCAGGACGTGATGTTCGACGAGAAAGACGTCGAGTTGGGCCGCAACTTCTGCAACAAACTCTGGAACGCCTGTCGTTTCCGGCAAATGCAGGGGAGCGCAGGCGGCCCGCCTGCTGCGTCGGGCGACCCGCCCGGCGCTTTTGAAATCGAAGGTGAGATTGAACCCGCTTTGTTGTCGTCCGATGACAAATGGATTTTGCTGAAGCTTGACCGGGCGATTCGCGAGATCAATACCGCCTTTGCCGAATATAAATTTAACGAAGCCGCGGCCACGCTTTACCGGTTCTTCTGGAGCGAGTATTGCGACTGGTATGTGGAGGCGAGCAAGGCGACCCAGCAAGGGAACGACGTGGCACGCAAGACGAACAAGCTTGCGGTGATTGATTTCGTCCTCAGCCACACGCTCCGCCTACTCCATCCGTTTCTGCCGTTCATCACCGAGGGATTGTGGCACGGGATGGGTTATGCCGAGGACATGCCGGAAAATCAGGGCGGCAAGACCGTCATGTTTGCGCCCTGGCCAAAGCCGCTCGACGACGACTTCAAGACTCACTACGGCCTCGAGGAAAGTGACGTGCGGTTCGTAGATGCGAAATACGAACTGATCACCCGCGGCCGCAATCTCCGACGCGAGTTCAACGTTGCCGCCAACAAAAAAGTGAAGTTCATCCTCAAGGTGAAAGACCCACTGCCGTCGCACGAAAGCGACGTCATTCAGCTTCTGCTCAATGCGGAATCTCTCGACGTTGACCCGAACTTTGCGCCGAAGAAGGGAACTCCTTCGACTCTCACCGATCTTGGCGAGTTGTTCATGCCACTCGAAGGACTGGTGGATGTCGAAGCCGAGCGGACGCGCCTGAAGAAGGAACTGATGAAGATCGAAGCGGAGATTGAAAAGGCGCAGGCCAAACTCAACAACCCCGCCTTCACGGAGAAAGCCCCACCGAACGTCTTGGAAGAACACAAGAAGCGTCTGGCGGAATGGCAGGCGAAACGGCAGCAGGTGAAGGCAGCACTGGAGTCGCTGCAGGGCTGAACCCTCCAGTTTCGTCGCTGCAAGATTTCAAAACAAGCCGCTCACACGATTTACCGCCATGAAACCCGTCGAACTCAGGAAGCATTTGAAAATTGCCGTGCGGGCGGCACAAGCCGCCGGCGAACTGATGCGGCGAAACTTGAGGGCGGCCAAGCGAATCAACTCGGCCACGCAGCACGACATTAAGCTGGAGCTGGACGTGCGCTGTCAGAAGTTGATTGAGAAAACGCTGCGGTCTGTATTCCCGCACATCGCCATCCTGGGCGAGGAAGGCGTGCTGGGCGACGTGGAAGCCGAGCAGCGCTGGGTGGTTGATCCAATTGACGGTACGGTCAATTTCACCTACGGCATTCCGCACTTCTGCGTGTCGATTGCCTTGCAGGTCAGACAGGTTTCAGGTTCCAAGTCCCGCGCTCCGGGTTCATCGCAGCCCGACGCCGGTTACGAAACGGTCGTTGGCGTCGTGTACGATCCGTTCTGCGATGAGTTGTGGACGGCCATTCGCGGTCGCAAGGCGTATCTGAACGGGGAAATCATTCGTGTCAGCAAACGCCGCCGGCTGGACGAGGCAATCATTTCGGTGGGATTTGCCAAACACAAATCAACGTTGAACCAGATGGTTCCGGTACTCAACCGGCTGGTGCATCGGGTCCGCAAAATCCGTATCATGGGGGCGGCGGCGCTGGCGATGACCTACGTGGCCAGCGGCCGGATGGATGCCTACGTCGAGTCGGGCATCCGGCTGTGGGACATCGCGGCGGGTGGCTTGATCCTCGAATGCGCCGGCGGTGATTTCTGGCGCGAGCCGATGGCCGGCGAGCACAAATACCGGATCATGGCCAACAACGGCCCGCTTCGTCGGAAACTCCAGACTTTGATTTGACAATCGCCGGATTTCGCAGCTACATCATGCCCGACCCGCGATGAAACGACGCACACTTGGTGTAGGGCGCATCTCAGTTTTTAGGCGGGTGTTTGGGAGGGCGACGGGATAAAAGGAGGCATGAATGCGATTTGCCCATCACTTGAGGTTAAGATTCGGCGTCGGGAGCAGGTTTCTGAACCGTTGGCAGTAAGCGCAGCGCGATTGGCTGTGAGTCTGGAGCGCAGCGTGAGCCAGTTCGTGGCGGCTACGGATGAGAACCTTGGAAGTATCGAACTGGCAGTTGAGAAAGAAAGCCGGGAACTGCTGCGTCAAGCGACCGAGAAGGCGGCGCAGCAGAAGGCCGATGCCACGCCGCCGATTTGCCCGGTTTGCCAGCAGGCCTTAACTCGCATCAATGCCGATCATGGACGGACCTTCGAAAGCAAGTTCGGTCCGATTACGGTGCGGCGAGCTCGGGGCTATTGCCGGCGTTGCCGCAAATGGCGTTTTCCGGCGGACACCGTTTTGGGGTTGGAGGAGACGGCCGGTTATTCGCCGCGAGTGCAGGAGATGGCGGCGCTTTTGGCCAGCAAGATGCCGGTGGGTGAGGCCAGTGCGGTGCTGGAGCACTTGACGGGAGTAAAAGTGCCGCGCGCCAGCTTGGATCGGGAAGCACGGCGGCAAGGACAGCGGGCCCAACGCTTGCGCACGAAATTGGATGAGCAGGAGCGCAAAAGCCCCAGCCAGCAGGA
>DATNDF010000400.1 GCA_035607015.1 Candidatus Angelobacter sp.
TTATCACCAGAGTCATCGGCAGCCTGGCGTGAACAGCGGTCGTTTTCCTGACATCATTTGGAGTAACACGCGCGGCGCTACCGGTCGGGGTGCGGCCTGCGGCTTGGAGTTCTCCGTCTGCCCTTACACGACGCGCTAGGCCACTTCGTCCTTCAACCACCGCACGCGACGAGGGCCAAAGGGGGAATCAAGAGCGGACCTATAGACGCAGCAACACGCCCTGTGAACGAGGCCCGATGCGTCCCGATAAACGACCCGAAAAGGCGTAGTGTAGCAGGGCGCCCAGTACGCCAGCGGACGCCACCAGATGCGCAGCGATTGGCACCCGTTCTCGCGCAACTCTCGCTTCACCGCCTCGCGCTGGAAAATCGCCACGAGAAAACAGAGCAGCGCCGCGATGCCGAACGCGGTCGTGATGAGAAGATAAACGGTCGAATCGGCGCTCAGTGTAAACAAGGCGTCGGACAGGTCATTCATTTGTGTATCACCTCTGCGTTCCATTCCCAAACCTCACGACCGTGATTTTCGCGGCGCGTGGCGTCAGTCATGCTGGATCGCGTGGAAACATTCGCCGCGAGCTAAGGCGGCAACGTCAGCCGATAGAAACGCTGGTTTTCTGAATTCACCGGTTCAGATACCGTGATGCTCGCGTTGGTGCCGCCGAACGAAACCAGATCGGTAAAGAGGACGCCGGCGTGCAGAGAAACGCTCGCTGCGCACAGCGCCAATAATCCCGCGCCCGCCTCGTGAATGCGGAAGCGACGGAGTTCCGCCGTTCGTCGTAGTCGTTGCAGCATCCCTAACATAAGACGTATGAAAAGCGCTGCAGGCTTCGAGCTGACAGGTCTCGCCCGCGTGTGATTTCAAAAGGTCTTGTGTGCCCGGCCCATCACGGACCGTTCGTCGCCCAGAATTCCTCGTGCGGCTGGTTGTCATAATTCCAGCGACGCGCGGCAGCGTCACTGAATTCGATCCACTTCCACCAGTGCTGCCATTCCACGTGGTCGTCGAGGAAAACCATGTTGCCGCCATCATCGTGGATTCTGCCGATCAAACCCGCTCGGTCGTCAACCAAATGACTGTAGATTAAAGTGAACACTCCCCAGCCTCCCGATTTGAATCCGCCTCTTGGGCCTGGATTGTCCGTTGTGCTACTTGAATCGTCGCCAATGGAAATCATATCTGCGGGCACTTTGATTTCTTCGGGCCTGCGACTTTCCGCCACCAGAAAGTCGTTGCCGTTTCCCAGTCCCATGCCTCCCGCCGCAACACCATAGCAATTCATGGCGTAACAGAAGGGCCGATTTCCTTCGATATTGGTTGGATAGGAATATCCGTCTGGAGAAGGATTTGTCGTCCAGCGGAAGTAGTCTGGAAAAGAAGGGCAATAGAAGCTTTCCCGCTCCGCGTAATCGAGGAGGTAAACATTCCACAAGCATGTCCCGTGAGTTGGCCCACGTACCAGCGTCGCATAGCTTGAGGAAGGCGGGTACCTGCAGTTGTCGTCCCCATACATCCCAAGCCCCAACCCAAGCTGGCGGAGATTGTTCTGACAATAGGTCCGTTTCGCCAGAGCTTTGCTTCGTGCGAGCGCTGGCAGGAGCAACGCCGCCAGCACAGCGATGATAGCGATCACCACCAACAGTTCGATCAAGGTAAATGCGCGAGCCAGTTTCATCAGCCGGTAGAATTGCCTGATCCTTTCAGGAGAACCCACACCCCAATTACACCGGCAAGGACCGCAAGCGTCCAGTCCACAAACTTTACCGCAGGTCGGCTGGTCTTCAGATAACAAAACTGCCCCAAGGCCCAGAATCCGACCCCGACGGTCACCCAACCAAAGCCTATGGCATCAACTCCGTAGAGGACATGCCAGTTCCGGCGACCCGCCAGCCATTTGTTGACTTTCCCTCCAACTCCTTTCGCAAATATGTACGATCCGGGAGCCAGCGCCAGGAGCCAGAGGAAAGCCCCGCCAAACCACCGGAGAATGCGCCTCGTAAGATTCGGCTCTCGTTGCTCGCCCGAAATAACGACACCATCGTCATCGTTGCGGGCGTAAGGTGGCGGATGTCTTCTCATTGACTGGTTCTGGGCTTGGGTGTCGTAGTCATCGAAAACGGACGCTGTCGTAACCGTCAAAGTCGCTCAACTGGTCCCAATAGACCAGCCAGAACTCCACCAGATTGAACCCGCTTGCAAATTCCGAGGCCAAATTCCCCAAAGCGACTGCCAGACTACGTCGCTGGAATTGGCATCGCGCGGCGTGAGTCGGCGCTCGCCTGCGGCTATGCCCCGAAGGGAGAAACCTGCCAACAGCACAAACATGACAACGAGTTTAGCAGAGGCAGCGCCCGCGGAGTTTCAGTCGGAAAGCTGGACGCGAGACGCGGGGAATTTCGATTGCGCGGTAAATTTTCGCGCAGAAGGTGTGGAATTCACCCATTGGGCAATAATGGGTGGTCTATCCTCCGGTGAGCGGGTGAATTTGGTCGTCTTCATAAGCGCGGCAAGTTAAGAATTTCATCCGGCCAAAACCTCCAGCCGGCACGTCATACGCCAAACGCGGGTCTCCTTACGACCTGAGGCTCCGTCTGTTATCCTGTCAGCGAGAATAAAGTCCCCTCAAGGCGGCTTGCAATGGGGTCTTCACCGTAAATTAGGTGTGGTGGAGACCGTGGATTGGGGCGGGGTAAGACCCTTCCGGTGCACCATGGCGATGAAATCTTCGCTTACCCTGTTTCGACCTTGTCGAACCGCCGGTTCCAATTCGTTCTATGGCTCGAGGTTCGGCCGGGCGAGGCCCAACAAAGAATCTCCCAAAAATGGCTTGAGACTTTCGTGGTTTTTATGCTTCGTGTGCATTTTCGCGGAGAAGCGTTCGTCGCATGAAACATCTGTTGTCGTTGGAAAAACTGCCGCGAGCGGACATGGACCAGATCCTGGCCGCGGCCGGCCCCATGAAACGGGAACGCGGCCGGCCCGGGAAACTTCCGCTGACCGGCCAGACGTGGGCGCTGATCTTCAACAAGTCCTCCACGCGCACCCGCGTTTCCTTCGAGGTCGGCATCCGCGAACTGGGCGGCCAGGTGATGTTTCTCAGCGCAAACGATATCCAGATCGGCCGCGGTGAACCGATCAAGGACACCGCGCGCGTGCTGGGCAGGATGATTCACGGCGCCGTGATCCGCACCTACGCCCAGCGGGATGTCGAAGAATTCGCGCAATTCTCCGGCGTGCCGACGGTCAACGCGCTCACCGACGACGAGCATCCGTGCCAGGTGCTGGCCGACATTTTCACGTTTCAGGAAAAGCGCGGTCCGATCCAGGGCAAGACCGTGACGTTCATCGGCGACGGCGCGTGCAACATGCCGGTGTCGTGGATGTTTGCCGCAGCCAAGCTTGGTTTTGAGCTTCGCATCGCCGCGCCAAGGGCATTTCAACCGTCACAAGAAATTGTGATGCGGGCCGGGTCTGCCGCGGGCAATGGGCGCGCCGCATCCCCTCGAGGCCGGTGGGAAACCCGATCGCCAAAGCAAGATGGCGGCATTGTCGTCAGTGACGACGTCAAAGCGGCGGCAACAGATTCCGATCTCCTTTACACGGATGTGTGGGTTTCGATGGGCAAGGAATCGGAGGCCGCCGAACGCCTCAGGGCGTTGGAAGGTTATCAAATAAACCAGTCGCTGGTGAAACTGGCGAAACCGGACGCCCTGGTCATGCACTGCCTGCCGGCGTATCGCGGCAAGGAAATTGACGAGGCGACGTTCGAGGCGAACGCCCCGACGATATTTGATCAGGCCGAAAACCGGCTGCACGTTCAGAAAGCCATTTTGAACTGGCTGGTCTCCTGAATCCCCGCCGGCGGTCCCGGGGATTATTGATCCTTGCGCACGGTCGTGCGCTCCCGAATCCACGCCAGATCGGCGTTTCCCGGAGACGAAATATCGTGGCTGATTTTTTGTCCAAATGGAGCGGTCACGAAGGTGCGCTTGTCCCGCCAGCGATGGGTTTCCACATGGCCGTCCGCAAATGCAATCACACCGGACCGGTTGTGGTGAGTGGCGGGGTAGTGAAAGAAACCGTCCATGCCAGACCCCGGCATCCGGACGATGAAAGCCGGGGTGCAAATATTCTGCGGGTTCACATCCTGAAATACAAACGCGCCCGCCGGGAGCGGAATGTCGGCGCCTTTTCTGGCGACCTGGTAGCGAGGTGAAGTATAGCCCGCAAATGAGGGAACCGGCGCGAGGTAAATGTTCATCGAGTAGCTCCGTATTTGCGGCACGGGCCTGCCGAGGCTTTGCAGGTAGGTGACGCGGTCCGACGGGCATTTATAGACCGCCGCAGTTTTCAGGTATGGTGCGAAGGCGGCATACTTCGGATCCAGCAGATATGCCCCGTTCGTAAAACCCGCGGTGAAGTCATGAAACCACCCGAGAACCCAGAGATTGTCCTTTTCCGCGTCGCCGGGGCGTTTGCCCCCGTTGGGCACCAGGGTGTCGTTGAAGTCGCCGCTGTAAACGTGCGAGGTAAGTGCCAGTTGTCGCTGGTTGTTGACGCACTGAATGCGGTGCGCCTGCGCTTTGGCCTGGGCGAGAGCCGGCAACAGCAGCGCCGCGAGGATCGCGATGATGGCGATGACCACCAGCAATTCAATCAGCGTGAAAGCCGGAGCCCGAACCGGCTGCGCGCCAATTGCCGCTCGATGCGATGCGCCCGAACGGCCGGTTGATTTCGCATCCATCCAACCGGGGATCCTATCATCGAATAATCCCGTCGCGAAGGAGGTTTTTCCACCGGTGTTTAGAGCGTCGAAAAAGCAGAATATTGAGCTGCGTCTTTGCGAAACTGCGGACTAGACGCCATGCCGGGCCTTGGTAACCTATCTCTGTTATGTCAACTCTAGCGCCCAGCGCGCCGCAAAAAGTGAACCTTCGCCGGCCCGATGTGATGGAAGCCGTGCAGGCGCAGGTTGTCGCTCATTATCGCAGCGAACTGGTGGACCGAATCCGGGCGCACGGCGGCATCCTTTCCGCCGATGGCCGGCTCACCATCAAGCTGGCCAAGGAATTCGGCTTTTGTTACGGAGTCGAGCGCGCCATCGATCTCGCCTACGCGGCACGCAAGGTTTTTCCCGCGCCCAAACCGATTTATCTCCTCGGCGAAATCATTCACAACCCCGAGGTGAACGACCAGATCCGCAACATGGGCATCCAGACCATTCCGCCGAAACCGACCGAGGCAGAAATGTCGCGGTTGGGCGCGGAGGACGTGGTCATCATTCCGGCGTTCGGCACCGAGGTCGGCACGCGAAAGAAAATCGAACAGAAGGGTTGCATCATGGTGGACACCACCTGCGGCGACGTGATGAGTGTCTGGAAGCGCGTCCGCCAGTACTCGAAGGAATCGGTCACCAGCATCATTCACGGCAAAGCCAAACATGAGGAAACGAAGGCCACCACTTCGCAGGCCACGGCCTATGGCGCCGGACATTACCTCGTCGTCTATGACCTCGCGGAAACGGATTACGTCTGCAATTACATTCTGAACGGTGGCGACAAGGCGGAGTTTCTCGAAAAATTCAAAGGCGCCTACTCCCCCGGCTTCGACCCGGAGATCCATTTGCAGGCGGTCGGCGTCGCCAACCAGACGACCATGTTGCGCGGCGAAACCGAGGAGGTGCAGCGCCGCATCCGGGCCGCGATGGAAAAGAAGCACGGCACAGAAACTTTGCCGCAGCATTTCCGGTTCTTCGACACCATCTGCGGCGCAACGCAGGACCGTCAGGACGCGCTGGAAAAAATGCTCAAAGAACCGATGAATCTGCTCATCGTTGTGGGCGGTTACAACTCCTCCAATACATCGCACCTCGCCGAGATGGGCGAGAAGGTTCTGCCGACCTACTTCATCAAGAACGCCGCAAAAATGGTTTCAGACAAGCTCATCGTCCACTACAACCTGCACAAGCAGCAGGAGGTCGAGACGCGCGACTGGCTGCCGCCGGGCACCATCACCGTGGGCATCACCGCCGGCGCTTCGTGCCCGAACAACCTGATCGAAGACGCGATTCGACGGCTGTTCGAGTTGAAGGGTGTTTCCGTGCAGGAGTTGCTAGCGAGCTGATCCCGTTCGGACATTTCTGCTTTCCGCCTCCGCCGGCAGAATTTGAACCATGCCCCGCACCCGCGAAGAACTGGAACAGCTCGAGCGCCTGAGCCTCGCGCCTTACGCCCAGTTCAGCGCCGACACTCGCGGACGTGAATACCCTGAGGAACCGCCGGACTGGCGGACGCATTACCAGCGCGACCGCGACCGCGTCATTCATTCGCGCGCGTTCCGCCGGCTCGAATATAAAACGCAGGTGTTCCTGAACGGCAGCGGTGATCATCTGCGCACGCGGCTGACGCACACGATGGAAGTCGCCGCCATCGCCCGCAACGTCGCCCGCGCCCTCAAGCTGAACGAGGATCTGGCGGAGACCATCGCACTGGCGCACGACCTCGGCCATTCGCCGTTCGGGCACAAAGGCGAGCTGGTCCTGGACAAGCTGATGAAAGACAACGGCGGATTCGAACATAACCGCCAGAGCCTGCGAGTCGTTGAAGAGCTGGAGCAAAAGTACCCAGGCTTTCCCGGGCTGAATCTGACATGGGAAGTCCGTGAAGGATTGGCCAAACACCAGACCAGCTACGATCGTCCAGGCAGACGCCGGGGTTTCGAAGCGAAATCCGCTTCACTGGAGGCGCAGGTCGCCAATCTCGCCGACGAAATCACCTATTACAGCCACGACCTCGACGACGGGCTGGAGTCCGGTCTCCTTTCAGAAAAAGACCTGTGTCGCGACGTGCGCCTCTGGAACCAGGCCGCGCGAACGGTGAAAAAACAATACGGCGAACTGCCCGACGAATGCCGCCGCTACTTCATCATCCGTTGCATCATTGACGGCCAAGTGCGCGATGTGGTCGAGACGACGGAAAAACTCGTCCTTGGTTCGGGCGCGACGTCGGCGGACGATGTTCGACGCCAGCGCAAGACCCTGGCGCAATACAGTTCGAAGCGGCGCGAGCTGAATCTGGAATTGCGGAATTACCTCTACCAGAATCTCTACTACAACCCGGTGGTTCATGAGCCGAACCAGCGCGCGGTCCGGATGATGGAACAACTGTTCCAGTATTATTTGGAGCACCCGCAGGAAATCGGCGCGCAATCACGGAAACGCATCAGGAAAATCGGGCTGAGCCGCGCAGTCTGCGACTACATTGCGGGTATGACCGACCGTTACGTGATCCAGGAATACAATCGAGTGTTTGGGTTGAAGCTCTGATAAACGCAGTATTGAGGCCAACTCACGGCGACCTATGCGTGGCAGTCACGATGTCCACCGCAGCGGCTGCTGTCTCCGCCGTTTGTGCGGTACGGATGCTCATGTAGCTTCACCTTTTCTTTGCGGCTTTCTTCAACACGGAGCGCGCTGACAAGCCACCAAGAACAATGCCAAGCAAATACCCGATCCAGTTGTCTTTCCAATACTCACTCTCAAACACAGAAACTGGGTGGTCAGGGATCGGCGGCAAATGAGGCATCAGCAACCAACCGGCCAGGAAGAACACTCCCGCAAATACAAATGCGAACGAGACAAATGCCGAGACGTATTTCATAAGCACGATAGCACCAAACAGCATTCTTCAAACAGAGCCAGTTGGATGCAAGGCCGGCTGGAATCCTCAACTTTCACGGCGCATGATAGGCGAGGCTGTGATGTCGGTCAACTTCATCGTCAAGAAGTAGGCCGAGCTTTTCAATATTTCACTTCTCCGCCAGCAATTCCTCGATCTTCGATTTCATTCCCGCGTAAGCCTTGTCGCCTTTCACATATTGGCCGCCGGGATGGACATGGCGAATGACGCCCTTGCGGTCAATGAGGAAACTCACGCTCGTGAAGTCACGGTCGCCGGTATCGAGCCACCATTGATTCAATGTGCGCCAGCCGGTGTCAATGGCCACGGGAAATTTGAAGCCGAATTTCTCCGCGCGTCTCTTCACGTCCTCGACGCGCAACGCCTCGTCGGATTTGTGGTGATAGAAGCCAATGACCTCCAGGCCGCGCTGGTGGTATTCGCGGTAGAATTCATTCAGCGCCGGCGCGGTGGCCCTGCAGTACGGACAATCGGGGGCCGTCCACCAGCGGACCAGAACAACCTTCCCCTTGAGGTCTGCGAGTTTCAGCGGCTCGGAATTCAGCCAGTGTTCGGCCCGCCATTCACGCGGTTTGGTGCCAATCAGTCTTTCACCGCCACAGGCCGCCAGGACCGCCCAACAACACAATATGGCCGGAAAAATACGGGAGGCCGAACTCGTTCCCACAATGCGCCTGTTGTTCATGTCGGCACCAACTTCTCACGTCGTAGCAAAAAAGCCACTCACTCCTTCACCTTGGGCGTGATGACGAGTTTGCCGTCCTTCACTTCGATGCTTTCCAGCTTCCCCAGCGCTTCAGACGTCTTCGGATCCTGGGTCGCGTTCTGGGCAAAGTTGACGCCTTTCAGCGTGGCCATCGTCTGGGCGGAGGGGCTTTGCCCTTTCACTTCCACCGATTGCAGCGTGACGGACAAAACGCCGTTGGTGAGTGAAACTTTGAAAGCGGCCGAACCGTTCAGAAATCTTCCTTTGAGACGCGAGAAGCCCGGCACCCGCCCCGCGATGTCATCCATGGGCAGGCTGACCAGGCCTTTGACCTGATCGTCTTCGATCTTCACAAAGATTTTTTCCTTCAGTTGCTTCCAGTCGGGTTGGCTGGCAATCAAAGCATTGATTTCGTCGGCAGTCAGCTCCAGGGGCGGCACCGGTTTCCGCGCCCTCAAGGCATCGGCGAACGCGGTGACGCGCTTGTCCAGCAACTGATACTCGGCTTCGGCCATTTGCGTCTTCGGCAACGCCATCGGCGCCGTTTCGGTGTATCGCTCGACGAAGGCGGCGATTTTATTGAGTCCGTAGCGAACCGCAAAGAAGCCGGTGATGGCGACAATCAGAAACAAGACGATGCAGGTAATACAGCCGTAGAAAAAACAACCGTGTCTTTTGACCGGCTGGGCCGGAGGCGTGGTGGGATCGCTCATGGGTTGGCTCTTGTTGTTGTGTGTCGAGTATGGAGTCTCCGCCGTTATCCTCAACGTTATTTTCAGCGGTGAATGCGGGCAGCAAACGAGAACACGTTGAATTTCACTTCCCCGTTCGCCACCGCTTCTTCATGCTGGCCGCATGTCAGGTTTGATCGCCATCGTCGGCCGGCCCAATGTCGGGAAGTCGGCGTTGTTCAACCGCATCACCGGCCGGCGGATTGCGATTGTCCACGACCAGCCCGGCGTGACGCGCGACCGGGTGAGCGCGGAGGCTGAATGGAGCGGCCGGCCGTTCACTCTGGTGGACACGGGCGGCATCGGCCTTTTGCGCGGGGAGAAGGCGGACGACGTGATCGCGCAGGCGGCGCTGGACCAGGTGAACATCGCCATTGACACGGCGAATGTCATCATCCTCGTCGTCAACGTCCAGGAGGGCACCGTGCCGCTCGACCGCGAAGCAGCCGACCGTCTGCGCAAGTCGGGCAAACCGGTGCTGGTGGCGGCCAACAAGGCGGACACCGAACGCGCCGAAGCCGCCGCTGATGAATTTGTCGAGCTGGGGTTCGACAGGATTTTCCCCGTCAGTGCCATTCATAACAAAGGCATCGGCCCGCTCATGGACGCTTCCGCCGCACTGCTTCCCCCCGTTTCGGAGATCAAGTTCGCGGCTTCTGATTCATGCGACAAAGCGGGGGGTCTGGACCAAGCAACCGCCGAAAGCCAGGAACCCGGACCATTGGCGTTAAAACTCGCCATCGTGGGGCGACCGAACGTCGGCAAATCGTCGCTTATCAACACGCTCACACGATCCGAGCGCGTCGTCGTCAGCCCGATTCCCGGCACGACCCGGGACGCGGTGGATGTCCCATTCGAGGTCGAAACCGAAGGGATCCGCCAGAAATACATTCTCATCGACACGGCCGGAATGAGGAAAAACCGGCATGGCGCGGACTCGATTGAATTCTTCAGCGTGAAACGTTCGGAAGACTCGATTGCACGCTGTGACATCGCGATATTTGTTCTCGACGCCGAGGAAGGCATTCTCGAGCAGGACAAGAAAATCGGCGGAAAGATCCTTGAAGAAAAGAAGGCCTGCATCGTCGTCGTCAATAAATGGGACTTGCTGGAAGACGTCGTGCGCAAGGCACGCGAGGAGGAAATCGCAAGGCGAAACCGAAAGGCGGGAACCTCCGGCGCCAAACCGATGACGACGCTTGTGGAATTCGGCCAGTGGGTTCAGAAATATTTGTTCTTCCTCGACTTCGCGCCGGTGATTTTCGCTTCCGCGAAGTCTGGCTTCCATCTGGACCGGCTGTTGGAAGCGGTGCGGTACGTGGCCGCTCAGTTGCAGCAGAAAATTCCCACCGCCATCCTGAATCGAACTCTCCGCGACGCGATCGAACGACGGCAGCCGGTCAGCGCCGGCGGCCACCGGTTGAAATTTTTTTACGCAACTCAGGTCAAACAGGCCCCGCCCACATTCTTGCTGTTCGTCAACCGCAGCGAACTGTTTTCGGAGACTTATCGAAAATATCTGACGGGCGAAATGCGCCGCGCCTTTGGCTATGAAGGTTGCCCCATCGTGCTTGCCGCCAAAGCGCGCCCCAAGACAATCGAGAGCAGGCGGGGCACAAAGAGGCAGGGACGAAAGCCGGGCCGCGCCAGATCCGCCTTTCGGTAGCGCAACAGATGCATGGCACGCGGTGGTTTTCCTTTTAGATGTTCCGTGGAGAGTAAAAAGTGTGGTTATTCGCCGTTGAGAATAAGTTGCTCAAACGCTTTTCTTCGGGCCGTTTTGCAGGTTTCGCCGCGGCGAATAACGTCTGAGCAACATTCTCGAAAATTTTTCTTGCGACCACAACGGATAGTGCTACCCTGACCGACGCTGCGCAACAAATAGGGCTCCAGCCCATGCCATTTGGTCAGCAGTATTTGGCCGTTTTTTGAATAATTGTCGTGCCTTTCCGAGCCTGCCGAGCCGTTTAGATTCGGAAAAGGTGAGTTAACCGAAGACCTAACCAACCTGTATATTAAGCCATGATTGACGCACGCGAACAAGCTCTGTCCCCTCCCTCCTCCCGGTCCCGCCGCCGGTCAGGTCCGACTCCTCGCCGGGCCGCCCCGCCGGCCGCCGTGACTCAAAGAACGTTGCGAATCGAACGCGTCTTCAGTGACCCTATCGTCGGTCCCTTCGACCAGATCGAATGGGAAAAGCGCACCGCCGAGATCACGGATGACTCTGGCAAGGTGATTTTCAAGCAGGAGAACGTCGAAGTGCCGAAATCCTGGTCCGTGCTGGCGACGAAGGTGGTCGTTTCAAAATATTTTTATGGCGAACAGAACACACCCGAACGAGAGACGTCGGTAAGGCAGCTCGTTCACCGTGTCTGCCGCACCATCGCGGACTGGGGCGTAAAGGATGGTTACTTCAGTAAGGCGGGCGGCGAAGTGTTCTGTGACGAGCTGACCTGGCTTTGCGTGAACCAATACGGCGCGTTCAATTCGCCCGTGTGGTTCAATGTCGGCCTCTATCACCAATATGGCGTGGGCAGAAACTCGGCGAAGGGCAACTGGTATTACAACCGCAAAACCGGCGAAGCCGAGCGCGCTTCGACGCAATACGAATACCCCCAGGGCAGCGCCTGTTTCATTCAGTCGGTCGAGGACAACATGGAGGACATCATGCGCCTGGCTTACAGCGAGGCGATGCTCTTCAAATACGGTTCCGGGACGGGCACGGATCTGACGCCGATCCGTTCCAGCAAGGAGAAACTCAGCGGTGGCGGCCGACCCAGCGGCCCGCTCTCCTTCCTCAAGGTCTATGACCAAGTGGCGAACGTTGTGAAATCCGGCGGCAAGACACGGCGCGCGGCGAAGATGAACACGCTGCGGGACTGGCACGGCGACATCGAGGAATTCATCGATTGCAAGCAGAAGGAGGAAAAGAAGGCATGGGCGCTGATCGAGCAGGGTTACGACGGTTCCTACAACGGTGACGCCTATGGCAGCGTGATGTATCAGAACGAGAATCTCTCGGTGCGAATCAGCGACGAGTTTATGCAGGCCGCGCTGGCCGGCCGGGAATGGTGGACGCGCTCCGTCACCACCGGGGAACCGCTGCACAGGAAGGACGCGAGCAGCCTCCTGGACAAGATTGCCAGCGGCACATGGATTTGCGGCGACCCCGGTCTGCAATACGACGGGGCCATTCAAAAATGGCACACGTGCAAAGGCACCGAGCCGATTCACTCCACGAATCC
>DATNDF010000401.1 GCA_035607015.1 Candidatus Angelobacter sp.
GAGAACGCGTCCTCGTGTGAACGTCGGGAGAATCCTGCCCAGGTTTACCGCCCCGGCGACGGTGTAGAACTCGGTGGCTTCCGCCATGCCCGGCGTGGCGTCAAAGTCGTAATCCGCGCCGAGCGCAACGACCAGGAAGTCCGCCTCGTGGGTTCCGCGATCGGTCGTGACGCGTTTCGCGCCGGGATCCACCGCCGTGATCCTTTCTTGCAGCAACCGCACGCCCGGCTTCGCGAATTTCTTGTACGGAAGCCGCACCGCGTCGGACGTCGTGTGCCCGAACATCACGTCCAGCTTCGAGAAACCAAAGACAAAGTGGTCGCTCTTGTCGATCACCGTCACTTCGATGTCGTCGCCAAGGGCCTCCGAGAGCGTCGTGCTGAGTTCGAGCCCGCCGAAGCCGGCTCCGAGAACGAGGATGCGTTTTTTCATTGGATTGGTATGATGTTGGAAAACGTCCGGGAGGTGTCGTCTTTTCAAACAATGGAGTCAAGCCCTCCATTGTTTGCTCCCGAATCAATCCCTGGTTCATTCATCGCGTTGCGTTCATGGTCACTTCTCCCGCGAGGCACTGGCGTCCTCGGTTTCATTGCGGGCGGCGTTCGCCGGGAACCTGACGCGCTACAAGCGGCAAATCACGGCGCTGACCGGCCCGGGACGCACGGTTGCCTGCCTGGAAACAGTTTCAAAAAACCTGTTGCGGCGGTCGGTGACTGCGGCACGTCGTGAAACGGTGGAAATCGGTGCCCACACAGCGTCGCTACAATCTGCCGTTGGCTCGCGAAACCGGTTTTTAGTCTTTCGGCGTGCGGCTCACGAAGTTCGCGGCGTCGTCGGTGCTGCCGCTTCCCTTGTATCTGGCGACTTGTGGGAACGGGAAAAGCGGACGCGTGCGAATGACCTTGCCGTTGGAATCGCGTTTCTCGGCCATCAGTTTTTCGGGCGACTTGCCGTCCTCGACCCAGCGGATGATCGCGTCCATCTGCCCGGTCGGCGTCGCGCCCGCGCCGTGAAAACCGTGGTCCACACCGGGAACCAGGAACAGCCGAGCGAATTGCGCGGTCTTCTTCGGCCCGCCCATGCTCTGTTGGACCCGCTTGTAATAGTCAACGCTGCCGTCGGCCGGGATGAGCTGGTCGGCCAGGCCGTGAAAGATGATGACCTTGCCGCCGTGATCGCGGAAACGGGTCAGATCGGGATTGTCGGTGCCGATGACCGCGCCGTATTGCTCGACGGATTTGGTCCAGAGTTGTTCAAAGCCCGCGTAGGTCAGCGTCGTCCAGTCCCATTTCGCATCCTGAGCGAGGTAATAAACCCAATACTCCAACGCGATGCTGAACGGCTTTCCCTTCAATGGCGAACCGCCGGTGCCGGCGTAGGGAAACAGGTCCGCGCCGCGATCCGGTCCGTACCAGATGAACGTGCCGTCCTGCCGGCGCGGGCCCTGCCAGATTTTGCGGATCACCGCGGCGTCGGCTTCGGTGAAGGTCTCGTCGCCCACCTTGGCGCCAACCAGCGCCCGCGGATCATAGGCGCAGTGAAACGGATCATCGATCACGCCGTCTTTCACGCCATCGTTCGCGTCGCAGGCTTTCACGGCTGCGGCGGTGGCGGCGTCGAGCTTTGCCTTCGAAACGAAGTTCGACATCGAGAGCATCACCACCTCGGGCCAGAGACTGGCGGGCACGAAGCGGTCCCAGTTGATCGCGGGGCAACCGGAGATGATGCCATCGTAATCGTCCGGAAACCGTTGCGCCTCCATGAGCCCCTGGCGTCCGCCGGTCGAGCCGCCGACAAAATAGGAATAACGCGAGGCTTTGCCATAAAAGGCTTTTGCCAGCGCCCGGCCCACAACGGTCATGTCGTGAATGCCGAGATACGCGTTGTCGATGATGCCCTGCCAGTTCTGCCGCCCGTCGGCGTCGAGCGCGAAACTGCCGCTGCCGCCCGCATGTCCCGTGTCCGTCGCGCCCGTGGCAAAACCACGGGTGACCGGCCCGCGCAAGCTGGCTTCACTCCCGCCGAGAAATCCGCCGCCGCCGTTGCCCTGGAATCGTCCGTTCCAGTTCGTCAGCGGCAGGCCGATCCAAACCTTCACGTGATCTCCGGCTAGCGGATGCGTCACGATGGCGGTGACGCGGCACATGTGATCGGAAGGATCAACCACGACCGACTCAATCGTCGTGTTTGGCAGTGAGACATTCTTCAAGCTTTCGGGCGAGCACACCGGTGCGATGTCCGGAAAGAGTGGTTTGAGCGGGGTCTCGGCGGCTTGAACGAAAGTGATGGCGCTGAAGAGTACCGTGAAAAGAACGGCTCTCATGATTCCGGAGTAACGTCTCGAGAAGGTCTGTTTCATGGTGGAACTGATTGCTACCCGATAGCCGGCATCCTGGCAACGCGCGAATGCCAAAGCGATTTCAAGAGATCACCGAGAAGGACCAACAGGGTCGGATTCAGGAGCGTCGCCAACGGCGTGCGGCGTTCGACGAAACCTGACTCGCTGCGAGCAGAAATCCCGGCGCTGTTCGTGCTCATGCATTACTCGTTGCCTCGAACGCTACGGACAGTTGTGCCGGCTTGCTCACGGCGGAGCAAGACGTGCTTGCGCGCGTCTATGCGACAACAGCTTCATTCCATCGTGGATGGTTGTCGGCAGGGCGATGGAGATTGATCACGGCCTGCGTCTTTGCAACTCTACCGCCATGCTCCGACCGCGAAAAAAATACACCATTTACGATCTCCAGCAGCTCAAGGGCAAACGCTGCCTCACTCACATTCACGTGAAGTCACCCGAGGAAGCAGCCGCCGCGGAAGCCGCGGGCGTGGATTTGATGAGTTGCAGCTTTGATTCACCCGAAGCCCGGACGCGCCTGCCACGGCTCGTCGCCGCCGCGCCGGACAGCTTTCTCTCGGCCGCCACGCCGCACGGGCTGGCGTCGCCGGAGGAGGCGATCCGTGTCGGATTCCGCGCGCTCGAACTGGGGGCCAGCTCGGTGTATTGCTCTGCCAGTCCGTTCATCATCGAGGCGATGGCGCGCGAGCGGATTCCGGTGGTCGGACATCTCGGCATGGTCCCGCGTCATGTCACGTGGACCGGTTATCGCGCCATTGGCAGGACGGTCGAGGAGGCGAAGCAGCTCCACCAGCGCATGAAGGACCTGGAGAACGCCGGCGCCTACGCGGCGGAACTGGAACTCGTGCCCCACAAGCTTGCGCGCTTCCTGTGTTCGCAGACGAGGATGATCCTGATGTCGCTCGGTTCGGGCAGCGGTTGTGACACGCAGTTTCTTTTCTCGGACGACATCCTCGGCGACTACGAGGAGCGCCTTCCGCGGCACGCCAGGGCCTACCGCAACTTCCTGGAGGAACACCGCCGCCTGCAACGCGAGCGCGTCGCCGCCTTCAGCGAATACATCGCCGACGTGAAGGAAGGCCGCTTCCCGGAACAACGTCACCTCGTGGAGATGGATGAAAAACTTCTCCGGGAGGTGATTGACTCGATTGGAGGGCCGGCGAATTGATTGGACCGGACGAAGCGGCGATGGCCCGCATCTTACGATGCAATGGTTTTATACGGCGATACA
>DATNDF010000402.1 GCA_035607015.1 Candidatus Angelobacter sp.
AGTTGCAGCGCGAGCAGAACGCCCAGCCCGAGTGTGGTAATCGTCGCCAGCAACAACAGCACTGCGAGTTTCATTCCTCAATCATGCTTTTGCCCCAGCCACAACATGACAATGGGGAGGAGGATACCCAGGGCGAGCGAAAGCCAGACGGGCCATTTGTGGCGGATGGTTCGAAACGCGAGAATGATGCCCAGAACGATCGTGATAATCAGGGCGACAGCCATCGCGACCACCAGGCAGCGAAACAGGTAGGTCGAGTAACCCGACGCCGAATCGGTGGGATAATACTGCTCGACGTGAACGCGATTCAGGCGGCTGACGAAATCGGTTGAATCACCAACTCCTTTGCGGCGGTCGGGATTGACGGTCTGGTACCAGCCCGTGGCAACATAAAAAATCAGCAGCGGCGCGAAGAAGCAGCCGAGATAAAGGTGAATGCGGCGCAGTGTTCTCATGTTCCAATCTGCTTCGATGGCCCATCCTGTTCAGCAACGGCAAGGAATCCCTTGCGCGTGCAGGCATCTCGTCCTATTTCCCGGCGCCTCATTCGGACACCACGGGAATCCAAATTTTCTGGCCAACTTTCAAAGTGGTCGGTTTGAGCCCGGGATTGGCATCTTGAATGAGTTTGATGGAGGTCTTTTTGCCATTCTTTTTGAACTCCTCGTTATGCGCGTTGGCGATGGCATTGAGTGTGTTGCCCGGCTGGATCACATACCAGACACCCTCCTGCGTCGGCGGGGGGGCCTCGGAGGTCTTGTCCGGTTTGTCCGACGATTTCTCAGCGGACTTGTCCCCGGTCTTTTCCGTCCCGGACAGGTTTTTGCTCCTTTTGGACGTTGCGGTCGGCGCGGGTGAATTCAGGATTTTCGTGATGTCCTTTTTCAGTTGCTCGAACTCCTCCCGAATCAATTTTTTGTCCGCCTCCCGTTTCTGCTCGATCTCTTCGATGGCCTTGGTGAGGCGGCCATATTCTTCACGCGTCACAAATTTACTCGTGTCAACCTTGTTGTCCTGGGCGCGCACGGCCCTGACCTCGTCCGCCAGCGCGCTGATCCGGCGCTGCAGGTCCGCCTGGCCGGTGGTCAACGCGTCCACGGCGGAATTCAGAAGTTTGTAGCGTTCCTCCGCCGCTTCGCGTTCGGCGGCGGCACGTGCAGCGTTGTCCTGGGCCAGACAGGTTGCGCTCAGACAGGCCGCGCCCAACAGCAAGGGGAGAATTCGTTTCATGCCGCGAAAATAGGAGCGTGTGCCACGCCGCGCAAGCGGGAAGAACTCAGGTGAAAGGCGGTGGCAAGGACTGCTGGCGAGGCGCCCTCCGCAATTTGAACTTTGAACTTTTCGCTTTGAACGTAATTTGTCGGCGTGAAGGTTTTGGAAGTCATTCAGCGTAGTTCCGAGTTTCTCGCCAAAAAGGGGGTCGAGTCGCCCCGTCTGCAAACCGAATTGTTGCTGTCCCACGTGCTTCGTGTACCGCGGTTGAATTTGTACCTCGATTTTGAACGGAAACTCAGCGAGGCCGATCTCGAATCCGTGCGCGAACTCGTCCGGCGGCGCGGCACTCGCGAACCGCTGCAGCACATCCTTGGTTCGGCCTCTTTTTGCGGGCTGGAGATCAAGGTTGGCCGCGATGTGCTCGTGCCGCGACCCGAGACCGAGTTGCTCGCCGAACGTGCCTGGGACTTTCTTTCGGCATGGCCGTCCGTCCATCCCATCGCACTGGACTTTGGCACGGGCAGCGGTTGCGTCGCCGTCGTGCTGGCTGCCAAATGTCCCGCCGCGCAGGTTCACGCCGTGGATGTCTCAGCCGAAGCGCTCCGGGTCGCGCAAGACAACGCCGTAATGAATGGCGTCGCTGACAAAATCAGGTTTCATCTGGGGGACGCTTTTGCGGCGTTGCCGACCGGCGTGCTGTTTGCTTTGATCGTGGCCAACCCGCCGTACATCCCGGTCGCGGAGATTGACACACTGGCGCCGGAAGTTCGCGATTACGATCCACGCCTGGCCCTGGACGGCGGACCGGACGGGCTCGACTTCTATCGCCGGCTGGCGAGGGAGGCGGCGAAATACCTGGAGCCCGCGGGGCGGATCATGTTGGAATTCGGCGACGGACAGGCGGACCGTATTCGCGAAATCTTTGCCGATCACAACTGGGTTGTCGAAAGAATTGAAGCCGATTACAGTGGCCGGCCAAGAATTCTTGTGGCCAGTGTGAAACGCGTCTGAGCGCCGGTTGTTGGCGGATTAAAAACATCAGGATTTTCATGGACAGTCTCTCGATCAAGGGCGGAGTGCCGCTGCACGGCGAGGTGACAATCAGCGGCGCGAAGAACGCCGCGCTGCCGATCATGGCTGCCACGTTGCTCACCGCCGAACCGTGCGTCATCCGGCGCGTGCCGGATTTGAGTGATGTCACATTCATGGGCCAGATCCTCACGTCCCTCGGAGCGAAGGTGAAACTGAGCGGCGATACTCTCACGGTGCATGCCGCAAAAATCAAAGGGGTTGGCGACTACGATTTGATCCGCAAAATGCGCGGGTCGATCTGCATTCTTGGCCCCCTGATAGGCCGGTTGCGCCGGGCGAGCGTCTCACTGCCGGGCGGCTGCGTCATCGGTCCTCGGCCGATCGACCTGCACCTGAAAGGGCTCAGCCAGTTGGGCGCGCGCATCACAATCGAAGGCGGATACGTCCGCGCCCGCGCACCTCGATTGGCCGGGGGCGACGTGTTCCTTGGCGGTCGCGCCGGACCCACTGTGCTCGGCACCGCCAACGTGATGATGGCCGCCGTGCTGGCCGACGGTGTGACCATCATTGAAAGCGCTGCATGCGAGCCGGAAGTCGTGGACCTGGCCTGTTTTTTGAACGCGATGGGGGCCCGAATTGTCGGGGCTGGCAGCCCGACTGTCACGATTACGGGAGTAAAGGAATTGCACGGCGCGGAGCACGACGTGATCCCTGACCGAATCGAAGCCGCCACGTTTGCCATCGCCGCCGCGGCCACAAACGGAGAGGTTTCACTGCTGGGCGCCCGTCCAGACCACATGCACGCGGTGCTCGACAAGTTGCGCGAGGCGGGCGTGAAGGTGGAGCGATGTGGTCCGGCGTTAAAAGTGAAACGCGGGGGAAGATTGAAACCCGTGGACATCACCACGCTCCCTTACGCCGGGTTCCCCACCGACGCCCAGGCGCAAATGATGGTGCTTATGGCACTCACACCCGGCATCGGTATCATCACAGAACGCATCTTCGAGTCGCGCTTCATGCATGTCAGCGAACTGGCGCGGCTCGGCGCGGATATCGGAATCGAGGGGCCCAGCGCGATCGTGAAAGGGGGCCGGCCGATGAGTGGCGCTCCGGTCATGGCCAGCGATCTGCGGGCCTCCGCCGCGCTGGTCATCGCAGGACTGGTGGCCAGGGGGACAACACTCGTGAAACGCATTTATCATCTGGACCGTGGCTACGAGAGGATCGACCAGAAACTGAAACAACTCGGCGCGCGCATCGAACGGGTGGAGGAAACATGAGACAGGTCCTCGGAATTCTGTTGATCATCGCCGCCGTCTGGGGTTGCAAGGAACTGTACAATTATTGGGAGCAGGTGAAAGCCAGGAAAGAGGTTGAAGATCGTGGTGGCGGGCCGCCACCTGCAGCAGTTGTCACGGCGCCAACGACGCTGACGGGACTGCCTGCCAATCTTGAATCCTCGCTGCAGGCCGCGCAAAAGCAGGGGGCCGCCGGACTGAAAAACTGGCTCAAGCATTATCGCCCTTACGTGAGTGATCCCCGGTTGGCTGCGATTGAACTCGACTACCTCGTGTTGATCAGTTCCACCGCCCCGCAGGAAGCTCGGCAGATTTTCGCCTCCGTCAAGCAGCGCACGCCGACCAATTCACCGGTTTACCCGCGCATCAAGCAACTGGAAAAGACGTATCAGTGACACTTTTGCGCTGGAATTCCCGGCTGCGGAGATCTACTTTCAGGCATATTCAACTCCAACCCCCGAGGTCCTTATGGATGTGACGTTTGTTTGTCCCAATTGCCGCCAGGAACTGGAAGCCGACGCTTCCCTGGCGGGAACGCAGATACAATGCCCCGCCTGCCACCATACGATCACCATCCCCGAGGCGGACCCGGCGACCGTCAAGGTCATGAATCCCATCGCTTCATCCGCCGCTGCCCGCGAGGAAAAACACTTTTCAGTACCCGTCCACGACACGCCCACCGAGTTGCTCATCCAAAAACCGCCGCCGCCGCTGGAAGTCGCCGCAAAGGAATCCGAGAAAACGCTGCGGGTGAAGACCATCAAGCGCACGGAGTGCGTGGAAGTCGGCCACGACAACTTCGACAAGGTGGTCAGTGAATTCCTCGCGAAGGTCGGCCACGAAAACATTGTGAGCATCAACACTCTCGCCTACACCCATCTGGACATCGGCTCGCAGAAACTGATGACCGACTTCGGCGTGTTGATCGTTTACAAGGGCTGAATAACCGGGCCGCGGCGACCCGCCCTGTGTTCGCGGGAAAACTCACGAGGGCTTTTTGAAACGCCCCCTGCCGTCGGAAGATTCCGTTACTTCATGGCCGCAAGCCGCGCTGAAAGGCGCGATTTTTTGCGGCTGGCATTGTTCGAATGCACTGCACCACTCTTGGCCGCCTTGTCCAGTGCTGACGAAACCGCGCGCAGCGCGGGGGACGCCTCGTCCCGCTTTCCAGCTGTCACGAGCGAGAGATAGTTTTTCTCAAGAGTTTTGAGCCGCGAGTGGACGCTTTGATTGTGTAGGTGCCGGCGCGCGTTGCTGTGCATGCGGCGGATGGCTGACTTGGTGTTCGGCATAAATTCAACTTTTCTTCAAACTCGGGCGCGCAAAGGTAGCGAAATGACCGGCTTTGTCAACGGCTTGTTGCGCGTCTACTCGGTCGAGCAAGCAACTGTTCGGTTCGCTCCCAGACGGCGGATTTCACGGACTCCAGCGGTCCCGTCGAGTCAATCGTGCATATGCGCTCCGGCTCGGCGGCCGCAATAGCATTAAACCCTTTCTCGACTCGCTCAAAAAACTCGCGGTCGGCTTCTTCCATGCGGTCCCGTAACGGTTCACTGAATGGCAGCTTGGCGCATTCCTCCGGCTTTTGGGTGATGAGCGAAATATCCAGCAGCATTGCCTGCTGACGGGCGAGACGCCGCTCCTCGCTGATTCCCACAGGCACCGAAAGGAAGAGCGTCAAGTCGGGGTGCGTGTCGCCGACCGCAAACCCGACGACTGCGCGTACCATTCCCGGGTCCAGCCGCCGGCCGTAACCCTGATACGCGATGGTTGAATCATAAAACCGGTCGCATAACACGATCTCGCCCGCAGCCAACGCGGGACGAATCACCTCGCGAACGAGCTGGGCGCGGCTGGCGTTCATGAGCAGCAATTCTGCCTCCGGAGTCATTGCGTGATTCCGTTGACTGTGCTTGAGCGTGTGCCGGATTTCCTCGCCGATCGGCGTGCCGCCTGGTTCGCGCAAAACGCGGACAATCCTGCCCTCGGCCCGAAGCCGCTCAGCGAGCAGCCGAACATGCGTGGACTTGCCGCTCCCTTCGGTGCCTTCAAAAGTGATGAAAACCCCTTTCATGTCAGACGGGGCCGGGCCGACAGCGGCAACCGCGAAACAACTTCATTGGGAAGCCGGCAGCTTCGCGGAGGGCGCACTGGGAGCCGCGGCGGTGCGGGAACTGATTTGTTCGGCCAAATAAACCGCAAGCGAGTTGATTTGCTCGTCCGTCAGCGGACCGCCGGCGGCCCGGGCAAATGCGGGCATCAACGACCCTGATTTGCCCTGCGTTATCCAGACCTTCCAATAGATGCGATCCGTGGAATGGTTCAGGTGATGCAGATCGGGGACCATTGAAGCGCGATGCTCGGAGTCGTGGCAGATGCCGCAGGCCTTCTCATAGAGGGCGGCACCCAGTTTGCCTGTGAGAGGGGCGGCGTGGCAACTCGCGCAATCATTCTTGAACACCGCCTGCCGGTCGGCCGTGGCGACCTGGATGTTCTTCGTGCGGTCAACCATGGTCCCGGGCGGCGTGCCGGCCGGCCCGTCCGGAATGTCCACCTTTACGGTCAGCGTCTTGGTTCCGGTCGCGCCATAAACGTACACGAGTTTGGTGATCTGGCCGCGCTTGCCGCGCAGATCGACAGTCACGTGAATCTGCCCGTTCGTTCCGGGCTCCAGCACCCACGGCTGGCTCGGCAGCTTCGCGACCGTGCAGCCGCAGGAGGTGCGCACTTCGTTGACCGTCACGGCGTTGGTCGAGGGGTTTGTCAGCGTGAAATCAAGTTGAGCGCTGACTTCGCCCGGCTTGGCGGTGTATTCCTTCACGTCCTTGTCTGCGACCAGCGGCAAGGGCTTCGCTGTGACCGGCGCCTGCGCCGGAGGAAACGGCCCACCGGGCAGAGGGCGCACGGGCCGGCCGGCGAAATTGGTCACATGCGCCACCACCGGCGCGCCGGGCGCGTTGGTCACCCCCGCGATCGCCTGGAAACGTTGCTGACCATTTGTGAACTGGGCAAAACGAAAGTTCTGTTGCCCGTTGGTGAGCGAACGAAGCGGCGGCGGCAAGGGCGGCAAGGGCGGCGGAGTCGCCGCAGGAAGATTTGTCGAGGGCGCTGGCTCCGCTAACGCGAAAATGGCCGGGGCGGCCAGAAGGCCCAGACTGGACGCAAGCCAGAGGTTCTTTCTGCGAGTTTTCATCGACGATAGCGCACAATGTAACGGCTTTTTGGCTTTTGACGAGCAAATTTCCTTCTCCATTGGGTCCTTTCCCCCGGGCGCAGCGGCATTCAGGCGCGCTTCAATCGCGGGCCCTTCGGCGTGTCCTCAATCACCCAACCCTTTGCCTTCAACTCGTCACGTATCGCGTCGGAGCGTTTGAAATCCTTGGCCTTTCGCGCTTTTATTCGCTCCATTGCAAGCTGTTTAACCTCTGCAGGCGCGCTTGTTTCGCCAGCCAAATCTATCAGCAATCCAAAGGGAACAATACCCTTTGCCTCGCTCATGCGCAGAGAAGATTCCGGCCTGAAGCTCAACCCGAATACCGAATCTACAAGTTTCCAAGTGACTATCGCTGTGGCCGCTTGATCCCGAGAAAGTTTTCCTCCAGCGATAGAACGGTTCAGCTCGCGAATCCAATCGAAAATTGCCCCCCACGCTTTTGAAACATTCAAATCATCATCTAACGCATCGGCAAACCGGCTGACAATTGTCGCGTCTGGTGGGGCGTGAACGTTTCCCCCAACTTCATCCCAAGACTCAAGGAGTTTGCTCAAACACTCTTCAATCCGTGCCAGCGACTTCCGCGCGCCCTGCAGACCTTCAAGAGTGAAGTTGAACGACTCGCGATAATGCGCCGTGAGGAGCAGGTAACGGATTTCGCGCCCGTTGAAGCCGTGCTTTTCAGTGAGATCACGCAAGGTGTAGAAGTTACCGAGCGACTTGCTCATTTTTTTACCCTCCACCAACAAATGCGCGCCGTGCAGCCAGTATTTGACAAAGGGTTTGCCGGTGGCGCCTTCGCTCTGCGCGATTTCGTCCTCGTGATGGGGAAAAATCAAATCCTCGCCGCCTAGGTGGAGGTCAAAACTTTCGCCGAGGACCTTCATGCTCATCGCGCTGCACTCGATGTGCCAGCCGGGTCGGCCTTCGCCCCACGGGCTCGGCCAGAACACGTCGCCGTCCTCCGCCACTCGCGCCTTCCAGAGCGCGAAGTCCGCGATGGATTCCTTCGCGTAATCGTCGCTGCTCACCCGCTCACCCGGGCGCATTTCATCGAAATTCAAATTGACCAACTGACCGTAGCGGCAGCCGCAACCGCGATATTTCTCGATGCTGAAATAGACAGAGCCGTCCGCCGCCCGGTAGGCGATGCCGCGAGCAACCAGTCTTTCGATCAACGAAATAATGTCCGGAATGTGTTCTGTCGCGCGCGGCATCTGATGCGGACGAAGACAGCCAAGTGTTTCCAAATCTGCGAGGAACGCAGACTCATATTTGCCGGTATAATCGTGAAGCGAACCGCCCGATTCACGAACGCGTTTGATGATCTTGTCCTCCACGTCGGTGATGTTCATCACGTGCGTGACGGCAACGCCCTTGAACTCAAGATAGCGGCGGACAAGGTCGGCGAAAACGAACGTGCGAAAATTGCCGATGTGCGCGAAGTCATGCACCGTCGGCCCGCAGCAATACATGGCGATCTTTTTGCCGGAGGGGTCGAGCGGCACAAACTCCTGCACCGATCGTGTCAACGTGTTGAAGAATTTCAGGCCCATGTTGCCAGTGGCGCGACAGCGTAAGGCGGCAGACGCGAAAGAAAAGGGGAATTTCTATTCAAGCCAGGATCGCTTCCCTTTCCGCCGGTGTGACGACCTTCCATGTTCCGCGGGGCAGGCCGCCCAGCTCAAACCCGCCAATCTGTGCGCGAATCAATCGCAGCGTCGGATGGCCGATGCCCGCGGTCATGCGCCGCACCTGGCGGTTCTTTCCTTCAACCAGTTCCAGGCCGATCCAGCAATCGGGAACATTCTTGCGAAACCGAATCGGCGGGTCGCGGGGCGGCAGATTGGGTTGCGGATCGAGCAGCCACGCGCGACACGGCAGGGTTTTTCGTCCCTGGACCATCACACCGGGTTCGAGTGCCGCCAGCGCCTCTCTGGTCGGAACGCGCTCGACCTGCGCCCAATAAATACGCCGGTGTCCGTGCCGCGGATGAAGCAATCGTTCGTTCAATTCCGGTTCATCGGTCAGCAACAGCAGCCCCTCGCTTTCCGCATCGAGGCGGCCGATGGGATAGACGTTTTTCGGAAACCCGAACTCCGCCAAAGTGCGATTTGAAGAACCACTCAATGTGAACTGCGAAACAACGCCGTAAGGCTTGTGAAAGGCGATTAGCATTCCGTCGGAAAGATGGTTCGTGGCCGGACCGGGCCGGCTGTGCGCGGTACGCGGAAGGAGTTCCGTTTTCTCCCCGCGACGCGAAGAAGACGTCGCGCCCTACCTGGAGGATTCATTGGTCGCAACTTCCGCTTTGTTCGCCGCAAGCGAGAACGGTTCCAGTGGCATCGGTTGGTCGTGGTTCAAAAACTCGTCACACACTCGGAAGAAATCCGACCTCGTCGTCGCACGCCGGATTTGGTGCAGGAACTCGCCGGTTGGCTCCACCCCCACGCCGAGGTAATTCATGTATTTCTTCATCTTCTGCACTTGCGCAATTTCGCGCACGTCCGGCGAACAGACGGCGTCGT
>DATNDF010000403.1 GCA_035607015.1 Candidatus Angelobacter sp.
GCGGCGCAGAGGCGCAGCGTTACGCTCGTGGCGAGGGCGAATGCAATCAAGTGTGTGCGTTTCATGGCGGTCAGATTATACGAATCTCCGCGGCGCGACAATGAGAATACTGCCGGTGGATTCTCGTTCTTCGAGGGCGAAGTCCGCCGGAAGGTGCTTTGAGACCAGGCGCAGAACTGGCGTCGGTGCCGGTCGTCAATTACTCGACGCCGGCTGCCGGCAGAGGTCGCACGCTCACCTCCCTGAACCAGACGATGTCGCCGGGGTCATGGTTCTGCAGGCCGATGTAGCCCGTCTCGGGACGTTCCGTCTCATAACATTCCTTTCGAGGCGGCAGATCGCGACTCCGGGGATCGAAGCGCGTGATGCGTTATCCGTCGATACCTACCAGATCGTTTTCATGGGCCACGCCTCCACCCGTTTCGCCATGGTAATGCCCCCTTCGGTGCGGATTTCCAGAGACGCGTTCGCGTCGAGCGGAGAAATGACTTTCGTGATGCACGCGGTTTCGTTGGCAAACACTTCGAGGACCGAACGGTCGATGAACATTCGCAGGCTTAATTTTTCCGCCCCTTTGGCCAGCCGGAGCGGAGCTTTCGCGTCCATCGCTTTCAATTCGCTGCCGTTGAAACTCACCGTGACAGGCGGGTTTGTACCCGTGCTCTTGATGCTGAACAGGAAGTTGGTCGCCGACCGCAAATCAATCTCCGCCAGGATTTCCAGCGTGTTTGTGTTGGGCAGCGCAAAAAATTCTCCGCCACCGTCCAGACGGACATTCCGCCACTCCGTCTGTTTGCCGCGCAACTTTTCCAATTGCGGCGCCGGCGTTTGACGCAGTTCGCCTTCACGCGAAAAACTCAATAACCGCGGCACCGTCAGACAGCCATTCCAGCCCCGTCCGTTCGGAAAGCCGTTCACCCAGCCCCAAACAATGCGCCGGCCGTCGGGCACGAGCATCGTGTTCGGCGCGTAAAAATTTCCAGGATCCAGCACCCCTTGCGTGCGCGATTGAAAGCGGCACGTCTCCGCGTCGAAGTCACCGACGAAATACCGCACCTTGCCGTACGGCGAAACGAACAGCACCCACCGGTCACCGAGCTTGAAAAAGTTCGGGCACTCGGCCGAGCCCGCTTTCGTGTCGGGAAGTTGAAACAACACGCCGCGATATTTCCATTTCGTGAGTTCCGGATTTTCCGCTTCGTAAATGTTTACCACCGCTTCGCCATTTTTCGCAAGATGCCCGCCCAGCACAACGAAAGTCTTCTTTCCCTCCTTGAAAATAAACGGGTCGCGCCAGTCATAGATTTTTCTCTCGCCATGGAGCGCTTCCGAAAGCACCGGGTTCGCAGGAGATTTCTGCCAGTGAATCAAATCGTCATCACTCGTGGCCGCCCATTGCTCGGCGTGATCGAAGGCCGATTTTCCCGGCGCGATGCTCGTGTAGAAGATCATCGGCTGCCCTCGCCCGTTGATCGTGCAGCAGCCCGACCAGATCGACTCTTCACCCTGATCGCCGGAAGGCGCGATGGCGATTGGCAAAGGCTCCCACTTTGCCAGGTCGCGACTGCGCACGTGACCCCAGTATTTTACCCCGCCTGTGTCGCTGAACGGATCCAACTGATAGAAGAGATGGTAAAAGCCCTTGTGAAAGATCGGGCCGTTCGGATCGTTGACCCATTGCGCGGGAGATGTGACGTGAAAAATCGGACGAGCCGGATCCGCCTGCGCGCGTGGCGTGGCGGCCTGAACCGCGTCCGTCGCGCGAACCAGCGCCTCATTCATCGTTTCTCCGCGCGAGCCAGGGGACAAGAACAGGACGGTAAGCAAAGACAGGTAACGCGTTCGGAACATGAAGTGATGGTGTCTGGTAACGCGCTTTGTTTCAAGACGGCAATGAGTCTTGAAGATAGTCGCAGTCCGCCAGCCCTGGGCTGACGGATTTGAATCTCGTTGTTGGGATTCATTTTCAGCGCCGTCAGGCGCGGCATATTTGTAGCATCCAAAATCCAACAAGGTTTCAAGCTCCGATAGGAGCGGAATATGCCACCCCGACGGGGCTGTGTCCCTCGCCCGTGGGAACGGGAGAGGGTTGTGGGATTATAGGCGTGGGTAGCTACAAAGATTTCACTCCTACGGAGCTTTCGGACGGAGCGCGACTGTGTTTGCAGGACCAGTCGCAGCGGGTGGATGGGCGGAAGCGGTCAAAAAATATTTTGCGGCATGTATTTGCGAACGTGCTGCGACTGGGCGTTGCCACAGCTGCCGGCCAACCGCAACGCGGTTGCAGCACTCAGCCCAGCGTTGGCCGACGCAGTCGGGCTACGCTGGGTGACGATTCAACAATGAAAACAACTCTGAAGGAGTTGTGGCAGGTGTAGTGTCCGGCCTGTGGCCGGATTGCGTTTGGCGAGTCGAGGCGCAGCCTCGACACTACACCTTCAGCGTTGATGAATTTGGACGGTTTCCCAGGGTAGCCCCGAATGCTTGCGGGGCAACAGCTGGGCTGATGGATTTGACTTGAGCCGTTTGGTAAACGGCGAAAGGAACTAACCGCGAAATACGCAGAATACGTGAACGGGATTTCGGTTTTGAATTTCGCGTGGTTCGCGTGGTTCGCGGTTCAAAAATTTGGCGAAGCCGAAGGCCCTCTGGCCCTCGCCTGTAGGAACGGGAGAATTGGCAGGCCGAGCTTCGGCTGGCCAAGCCAGGGGGTGTTGGGGAGAAAACCAATTCCCAGGCCGAATGAACGGGCGCGGACGAAAGTGGAGCGCTGAAAAATCTGCCTGCTCCAAAACGTGTTCCCAGCTATACTTCGACAGACGATGCAAGACAAACAACCAGCCCTGACGATCGAGGTCAAACACAATGGTGAACGGCTCACGCTCCGTCGTGTCAGAAACGCGAACGGCGTCGAAGAATTGCATTTGTCGGGAACGCTTCCGCCGCACCAGAAAGGTCCGCCACTCCACATCCATTTTGCCGAAGACGAATATGGCGAAGTGATTTCCGGCGTCCTCTCCGCTTCACTGGACGGAAAGACCTTTCAAGTTGAGGCTGGCGGTCGCGCGCGTTTTCCCATCGGGAGCACGCATCGGTGGTGGAATGACGGCGACAAGGAACTGGTGTTTCAAGGCGTCGCGACGCCCGCGGTTGATCTGGACCGATACCTCCAAGCGCTCTTCGAAGTGATCAACGCCGGCCCGGAGCGACGCCCACCGCTGTTTTACATGGCGCATGTCCTCCATCGCCATCGGCACACGCAACTGGCTTTGGTCATCCCGCGCCCGGTTCAACGCGTGCTCTTTCCCATCATCATTTTGCTCGGGTCAGTGCTCGGCAAATACCGTG
>DATNDF010000404.1 GCA_035607015.1 Candidatus Angelobacter sp.
AGGTCGAATATTCCTTGGGCCGGGGCTCGGATGGAGGCGTGGATTTGGTTTTGCGCAAAGATGGCCGAACATCGCTCGTCCAATGCAAACAGTGGAAGGTGTTTTCGGTGGGCGCGCCCGTCATCCGGGAAATGTTTGGCATCCTGACCGCCGAACGGGCCGACGAAGCCATCATTGCAACGTCGGGTAAATTTACCCGCGAAGCACAAAGCTTCGCCGAGGGAAAACCGATCCGGTTGGTGGACGGCCCGCAACTGCTCGCCCTCGTCCAATCCGTGCAAAGCCGACCTGACGATTCGTCGCCATCAGTCGAATCAAATTCCGATTCAACTCCCGTGCCGACCTGTCCCAACTGCGGCAAACCAATGGTGATCCGCACCGCACGGCGCGGCGGCAATGCTGGCAATCAGTTCTGGGGCTGTGCCAGCTATCCCGCCTGCAAAGGCACTCGTGAAGTTTCATCTGTTGAGGTCAAGCCATGAAATCTGGCCTTCTTCCAAACGGACTTTCCCGGAGAACCACCAACTGCTTGACTAAAGCTGGTATTCCGATCGCAAAAAAGGCGATCATCAAAGCCCTCAAAACCGGAAAGCTTTACCCCTATCGCTGGCCCCCAAACTACGGGAAATACACGCACGTTGAGGTTTGTCGTTGGGTGGGCACTGATTCGCAAACTCTCTCACCTCCCGCCCAAGATGATCTGGCCCCGTATCCTGCGAACGGCCTTTCCTATCGGGCCAATCGGTGCCTTTCACGATCCGCCATTCTCGCCACGAAAAGGGAGGTCCGTTATGCCCTGCGGACTGGAGTGCTCGTGCCAGGCAAACGCCCCAGCAACTACGGCCCACAAACCCATGCCGAACTTTGCCGTTGGACGGGCGTTAATCCCGCGACGCTTGCTCCCGCGCTGCCAAAACACACGCCATCCGGCGTTGGAAATCGAAGTGCGGGTTGAACCGTTTGAAAACGGACGAGGCTTCTCGTTGCGCGTATTGCGAGCCGGAGCGCCGCGAAAATCGCCGGTTGCGCCGTGACCAACTCGCCGTTGTGCTTCGCTTCACGGTCTGCTGGTCGGCCCCTTCCCTCACGACTGCGGCCCGTTCGCACCTCCGCAAACCGCGCGCTCGTCACGAGCTTGCATAGCGCAGACCCGCAGGAGCGGCGCGCTTCCGTCTGCGTGCTCGGCAGCGGGCGTTGCGCTCCGGCTGCGATCCGCTAGGCGCTCCTCTCCGCCCTCCGCTCCACTTTCCCCGCTCGCCGTCCGCAGACCGAAGCCTCGTCAAATAAGAATGAGATTGGTATTTTCGCGCCGTGCCATTCGAGCGCGACAAGATGAAACAGGTCGTGGCGGAACTCACCGCCAATGGCGTGTTCATTGGAACGTCCTCTTGGAAATATGACGGATGGTTTGGGCAGCTTTATACGCCCGCGCGCTACGAGTATCGAGGCAAGGTCGCCAAGACGCGGTTTGAGCGAGATTGCTTGAGCGAATACGCCGAAGTGTTCAAGACTGTTTGCGTTGATGCGGCCTACTACACTTTCCCCAGCGACAAGTATCTCGCCGGTTTGGTTGAAAAAGTTTCCCCCGACTTCCAGTTTGGTTTCAAGGTGACGGATGAAATCACCGTGAGGAGGTTTCCAAACCTTGACCGCTTCGGCATCCGCGCGGGCAAACCCAATGAGAACTTTCTGAACGCCGAATTATTCAGTCGCGCTTTCCTCAAACCGTGCGAGGCGATCCGGCAGAATGTCGGCGTCGTGATGTTCGAGTTCTCGCGGTTTCATCAGAGCGACTACGAGCACGGTCGCAACTTTGTGGCTGATCTCGACAAGTTCTTCGGCGCGTTGCCGAAGGGCTGGCCTTACGCCGTGGAGATGCGGAACAAACATTGGCTCGCGCCCGAATACTTCGCCTGCCTTTCGCGCCACAGCATCACGCACGTCTTCAACTCTTGGGATGCAATGCCGCCGGTGAGCGAGCAGATGGCACTCGAAGGAAGTCGAACGAATCCGCAACTCGCTGCGGCTCGATTCCTTCTTAAACCTGGCCGCAAATACGAGGATGCGGTCAACGCCTTCAAACCTTACGACCGCGTGAAGGACAAAAACCCAGAAGCGCGGGCGTCTGGCAAAGCATTGATTGCCGAGGGCAAGGCAACCGGGCAAAAGAAGAAAACATTCATCTATGTGAATAATCGGTTGGAGGGCAACGCGCTGGAGACGATTGCGGCGATGTTGGATTTGGCAGAGTAAATCCTAAAACTGAATTCGCATCAGACCCGGCCCGGGATTTTTGCGACACGAAAATATTTGGTCCGCACCAGAATGTCGGTTATTTGGTGGACGGCAGCGCTATTATTTCTTGGAAACACTTCAAGAAGTCCGGCTTCAGTTTTTTGAGCGCGTCGAACGTCGAAGTGTGAACACAGATGACGAGCCGTTGCTTTGCTCGCGATACAGCGACAAATGCAATGCGTCTTTCTTCGCCGCCGTTCGCATCAGACCACCATTCTATCGAAGGACAGGGAGCGTGCGACTTGTGGGGTTTTGCCGTGAAAAGAACTACCGTATCGAACTCCGCTCCTTTGACCTTGTGAATCGTCGTGACCTTCGTTCCATTCCAGAGGGGGCTGACTCCAACATCAAGGAGCGTTTCGCGGAGCGTTTCGCCATCGGCCTTGGATTTCATGTAGGAGCGTAAAGCGGCGGAGTCTTCAATCCAACCGACAGACGTTGCCGCCTTCGCCACAGCAGCTTTTACCCGCTCAACCCACTGGTTCCACGTTTCGCCTTTGACGCTCGCGACCGCTGAAGTCAACACGCTGAAAATGGCCGCTCGCCACTTTGCCTTGGTAATTCCCTTGTCGTCCAGTGCCTGAGAACTGGCGCACTCGTCGTCCATGACAACGCGAAAGAGTTCCCGTTCGATGAGTTGAGCAGCATCGCGAGGTTCGCCATTCAGTAGATGCTGAACTGCCAGATTGATGCGACGGGCAGATTTTGACTTGCCTTTGAATTCATCGCGAATGTGTTCGCCCTTCAACATCCGCACGGTCGATGATTTTCGGGCAATCACGGCTAATGAAACCCCCTTGAGGAGGCTTCTCACGTGTTGAGCCTGAAGCGGGTTGAAGCGAGGCTCGTCGAGGTTATGGACGAGAATGGTTGCGTTCCCATTTTCGGCGGACGGTAGAGCAGCTACGTGCGCACCAGAGGCGCACAACGCTGTGGCAATCTGAGCAACAACTTTCGGGCATCTCTGGCTCGTCGTTAGTGAGAGCGGAACAGCTCCTGGCAATTTCTCGAAGTCGTCGAAAATGCTCGGACTAGCCCCTCCAAATCCATAGATCGCTTGGTTCGGGTCGCCGACGACAATCCCGGAGACTCGTTCCTCGGCAAAAAGTGCAATGAACGCGCGTCCCAGGAAACAACCGGTGTCTTGAAGCTCATCAATGAAAATCACCGGAAAGCGACGCGCGATCAGTTCCCTCACGCGCACCGAATGCTCTTTGTGATGGAGAATGCAAGACGCAAGAAAATGGCAGTCGGAGTGAGTGACAATGCCGGTTCCTTTCCAATAGTTCTGCTTCCGCTTCAACACATCGGCGGCCAAGTCGGTTGGCACATCGAACTTTCCGATTTTCGGGATTCGTGCGGAGATTGATGGACTTCTGCCTACAATGCCGCAGAAGTGGACAGAGAACATCGATGCCCTCTCGTGGTTCTCGTGGCCTACGGGTATGGATGGTTCCTCCAAGTGGTCGCTAACCGCAGCCGGAATCAAGCGAACGGAGCCGGCCGGCAGTCCGACGAGATGACCAAACGGCTTTACAATGAACCGAAAGACAAACGAGTCGAGGGTACCAACGAAATGTGGCGGCTGAATATTTCCACAGACGCGCGACTCGATTGTTTCCCGAGCAATGTTGGTAAAGGACAGCGCGGCAAGTCCGCCCCCTCGATCTTGCCACCGTGCGAGCCTCTGCCGAATCGCTTCGACAAACACCTCTGTCTTACCCGCTCCAGGGCAAGCGCGAACGACAGTGATTCGAGCCGTTGAGGCGAGAACCGCCTTCTGTTCGTCACTGGGCGGCTTTGGCAGGTATTGGGGCGACATGCTCAAATGCTTTCAGTAGGTATGGTGGAATCGAAAACTTGTCCACCGGCACGAGGTAGGCGCCCGTGGAATCTCGCTCATCGAGATGAGCCGCCAGGGCTTGGGCGAACTGGGCTTTTGAACACGTTGCATCGGCGAGACAGATGCCACGCCAGACCGCGAGAATCTCCTTTGCGTGATCACCGCGACAGTCGGTGAGCTTCTTCTTATTCAGCGTTCGCGGTGTGGCATCGAATTGGGATTCCCATACATCGCACATGACGGTTGGGTTTTTTGCGCCTGCGGCAGCCAGCGAATACTCCAGCGTCACATCCGAGTGGAAAATGGTCACGAACTTGTTGCCTTTGTAATCTGAAAGCAAAGTTTGAACACGTTGGCAAATCTCAGGCTTTCCGTTCGTGCTCAACTTTGGTTGACGCGTCTCCCAATCTGCCCCTTGACTAGATTCGACGCGTTCAGTTCCTGCATCTCCATCTGTTACGACAGCAAGTCGGATTCGCAGGCCGTCGCCACCAAACAATCGCGTTATCGTTTCAAAATCTACTCCGCAGACAGGAACAACCGAAATCCCGCGATGCTCAAGATTTATGCCTGCTCTCTTTGCGAGGATTGGAACGAGCAACGCTTCTGTGATTCCTTCCACAAGGATGACGCCCTTGGCAAAAAGGAGTGTTGCCTTGGTCACGTCGAACATACGTCTGAGCTGCTGAGATTGGACAGCATCAAGCGAACAGGACGCCAGTGAAGCACAATGCAGCATGCCGTCCGCGTCCCGGTGTAACACACGCAGGCTTAGTGGGGATACGTGAGCGGCGATGGTTGGGGAATGAGTTGTGACCAAGGTTTGAACCTTGGCGGGATGGATGTCGCGCGATTCGCTCAAAAAGTCAGCAAGCAAGTTCTGTAGTTGCGGATGGAGATGCGCCTCCGGTTCCTCAACGAGCAACAGCGGCAATAGCGCATTCTTTTCCGCGTTCAACTCAAGCACGACGGTGGCAAGAAAAAGGAGGTTGTTGAAACCAAGCCCATTCGACTTCAGTTCCTCAAGGACGAAAGCTGCGCCCCCGATGCCGGTTCGAGTAATCACGAGCCGAAGACTCTGAACAATTTTGTCGAACTCAGGTTCAGCCGTTTTTATCGCGGTCCTTTGTCCCATGTTTGGACCCGATGCTTGCTCAAGCGTTCTGCAAATAAGTTCTTGAGTTTTGGAAATCAGGTCTTCCTTTTCCAAGTCTTCGTTGGCTTTTTGGGCAAACTTCACGAGCGCGGACTTGTCGGTCTCAACTGCACGCGCTCGCAACAGATGTGCGAGTCGGCTATTTCTTCCCGGCATTAACGCCGTGGTCGCATCACGTAGGGCACCCAGCAGTGTTAGTGGGATATTTTGAAGAACATCTTCGGGAATTCCGTTCTCAGAGATTTCTGCCGCGCCACCCCATCGGCTGACACTGAAACGCTCGGTCTTCTCATTCCATTGCCATCGGAAATTCAGTTGCGCCGTGGATTTTGCCGGGTCGGCAGCATTGTAGTTCAGGATGTCGATGAGTTGCGCCTGCTCGTCGGTCGAAAGTCCAGCGAACAGCAACTTCACAGAGATGGGAGCATCGAGATACGCGCCATCTGTTTGCCTGTGTCGGTCTTCGGGAATCAGCTTTGGCGAATCACCGGTTGCCGCTGCTGGTCCCAGGGCTGCTCGGATTGCATCAAGGAACGCTGTCTTGCCCACGTTGTTTTCGCCCACCAAGACATTGAGTCCGGGCGACAGCGTCGCGTTCAGTTCGCGCAGGCATCTAAAATTCTGAATCAAAACTTGTGAGAGATACATGATGCAGACGGGTCATCGGTTCATCAGTAAATGTTACAGACTCTAGCACTCGCTGGCGAGGTTTCGTTGATTCGAGAAGTTGATGCATCTGGTGATGTAAACCAGGCGCTAGGCAACAATCGTTGACCGGCAACGCGCTCGCAACCATCGCGGCGATGGTGGAGCCTGACGATTGAACACACGGGAAGGAAGTTGACAGGCTTTCTGGCGGGAGTTATCCATTTGGATAACGAATGGCCGAACTGCCACCAACCCGAAAACGTCTGCTGGATTTCATCCAAGTTGAAGTCCACGCGGGCAGGCCCATTCCCACGCTTCGCGAGATTGCGGCCAAGCTTGGCTTTCGCGGACACCGGGCGGCAGCGTTTCATTTGGATGCTTTGAAACGTGACGGTTTCATCCAGTCTGAGTCGGGAAAGGCCAGGTCGCTTCGCGTTACTTCCCCTTTGGCGAAACTCCGCAGTCGCGTCGCGGACATCCCACTTTACGGCTCGATTCCCGCCGGGTTTTCCGACGACCGCGAACAACAGCCGGACGGTTGCGTTACCGTGGATGTTGCCAGCATTGGGTTCAAGCCGACGCGAAACACTTTCGCGCTACGGGTAGTCGGCGATTCCATGATTGGAAAATTTATTTGCGATGGCGACATCGC
>DATNDF010000405.1 GCA_035607015.1 Candidatus Angelobacter sp.
TTCTGCTTTCGCGTCGAGGATTCCGCCGCCGTGGATTGGATCGCCGGACGATTTGCGAAGGAGGGATTGGCTTGTTCCACTCCCCGGTTTTATCCGGAGTACGCCCACGACTTCCATGCAGTCTTCTTTTCCGACGCCGAGGACCACAGTTTATGATTGCGAGTTCGACCGCGCCGGGCTCTGGTCGCCGTCCACGCGTCCCGTGGACCGGGTCGCGGAGTTTGGGTTGGCGGGCGCAAAACGCGACACCTCACCTGGCAAGCTAACGATGTCAGACCCGTCTCAATCCTTGTTCGCGGCGATACTGGACGATGATCGCGCCACGGTGAAGGCGTTGCTCGAAGAGGATCCGCGCCTGCCCGTGCATGCAACACAAACGGAAGCGCGATGCGAATCGGGCATCGCGCATTGGATTTATGTGGGGGACACCGCCCTGCATGTCGCCGCGGCCGGATATCGGGTGGAGATCGCGAAAATGTTACTCGCGGCCGGCGCGGACCCGGACTCGGCAAAGAATCATCGCCGCAGCCGGCCGCTCCACTACGCCTCGGATGGTTATTTGGAAAGCCCCTTCTGGGACGCAAAACGGCAGGTGGCGATGATCCGTCTTCTGCTCAAAGCGGGCGCTGATCTCCATGCCCGGGACAAAAACGGCGCCACCCCTCTGCATCGCGCGGTGCGCACGCGGTGCGCCGCTGCGGTTCGGTGTCTTCTCGATGCGGGGAGCGATGCGACGCTTCAAAACAAACCCGGCTCCACGCCCTTCCACCTGGCGGTCCAGAACACGGGCCGCGGTGGAAGCGGTGCGGAAAGGGCAAAGGCCGCGCAACGTGAGATCATCCGGACCTTTCTCGAGAGAGGCGTGAGCGCGGCGCTTAAAGATAGGAACGGAAAAACCGTCCTCGATTGGGCCCGGAATGAATCGATCCGACAACTGCTTTCAGGCAATGACTCGTGAACATGCGCTTCAGCGACTTGAGCAATCAGAAGGATTGCGAAAACAATTCGACTCTGTAGTGTAGAGATCAACGCCGCAGGCCACATCGCCGAGCCCGGGTCGTTCGACAATGACGCCATGAAAACCAGGACAACGCTTCGCAGGTTCTCTTCGTCCGTTCTTGCATTTGTCCTCGGCGGACTCAGTGCCATGGGACACCCGCTTGACACCTGGCACGTTCGGCATTCTGGCTCCGATACGCTTAATGGCGTCACGTATGGCGCCGGACTGTTCGTCGCGGTGGGAGGGAATGGAACCCTCCTGACCTCGCCAACGGGCGAGAGTTGGACACCGCAGAACGCCGGCACGAACGCCTCGCTCAATGACGTGACCTGCGGCAACGGAACGTTTGTTGTGGTGGGCGCGAACGGTCTGATTTTGACGTCCTCGAACGGAACCAATTGGACGGTGGAAGGCTCGGGCGTTGGCAGCAGGTTGCTGTCTGTCGCTTTTCAGAACGGCCTTTTTGTTACGACGGGCGAGTCCGGCGCATTGCTGACTTCGAAAGATGGCCACGCCTGGGCTTCGCGCGCGGCTGGAGTCTCTTTCAGTCCGTGGTTCATCGCCAGCGGGAACGGGCTGTTCCTGCTTGAAAGCACTGCCGGGACCAACCTCCTTTCAGCGGATGGCACCAACTGGTTTGCGCGTCCCTCGGGTTCAGACACGGGCCTGTATACCGTTGGGTTCGGAAGCGGTCGGTTTGTCTCGATTGATATTCGCAACCGCGCGTACATTTCGGCCGATGGAAGCAACTGGGTGGCAGGGGGCGCAGTGACGCTGGTGCGTCCCTCGGAGATCGCGTATGGAAACGGCCATTTTGTGACCGGCGGCGGCGGCTCGCTGGAATACTCACCAAGCGGGATGGACTGGACCGTCAGCCCCACTGGTTATCTGTACGTCACCTGGGATGTGGCCTTCGGCAATGGCACCTTCGTCGCGGTCGGATCGGGCGGGATGATCAAGCAATCCGATCCGGTCGTTCATCTGCAGGCTTCCGAACCGGGGAGTCTGGACATTTCCGGTCCGAGCGGAGCGGGGTGCAGCATACAATCCCGGGACACCCTGATGCCGGGCGATGACTGGATCACCCTCACGAACTTCACAC
>DATNDF010000406.1 GCA_035607015.1 Candidatus Angelobacter sp.
TGAGCGCAGGTCGCAATCGTCCGAGCGCGAGCAGGACGAACCACAGCCAGAGAGACCCCGCCGTCAGCAGCGTCCACTCGTCGATCGCCAGACGACCGGTCAACCGCTGCCGCCAGTCCACGGTCTGGGCTCCACCGTCGGCGGCGCTGCTGCGCGCGAATTTCAGATTGGCGCGGATGTCGGGATCACGCGGGGCGAGCTGCTCGGCGAGCCGATAATTCAAAATCGCTCGTCCGACGTGGCCGGACTTGAAAAGCGCGTTACCGAGGTTGAAGTACACCTCCGGCGAGGACTGGCCGCTTTGCAGGATTTTTTCATAGGCCGACGCGGCCTCCGCAAACCTGCCTTCCTCATAAAGCTTGTTGCCCTGATCGAACGTCGAACGGACATCTTCGCCGCCCGCGAAACTGCCGACGCAGGAGCAGAGCAGGAGCGTCAACACTCCGAGGCCACAGCGAACGTGGCGGCGCAACCGGACGACACGCAGCGAGATGCCATGCCACCGGAAGCCGGCGTCCGGCCGGGTTGCGTCCTCGGGCGTCTGACGTTCAGTGCTCAAGTTTCAATTGTTGCAGTTGTTTCAGCGCCGATTCGACCTTGGGAATGAGCGCGGCGAGCTCCGCGCCGCTCCGTTGCTGCGCGTAGCGCGCCTGGTTGCACGCTTGAAACAATTCCTGCAGTGTTGCGAGTGTCTCGGCGTCCGCGCCCTGTGGACGGAGCTGTTCCTCGATCACGGATTCGGTGATGGCGGACGCGGGCCGGTCGAGGCGCTCGCCCAACTGTTCCTGCAGGAGGCGAAATACCGTGGCGTAAAATTCCTCCGTCCGGGTGGCGTCTGCGAGCCGGCGCAGGTCGGTCAGCCCTTCGCGGACGGTCTGCGCCACCTGCCGCTTCCGTCGCAAACGCGGATTGCCGGCCAGATTCTCCTCGCGCCGCCGCCAGACGAGGACGGCCAGCCAGGCGAGCAGGGGCACAGTCTGAAGCGAGATGAACCAGGACTGCTGAATCAAGGCCGGCCGGATTTGTGCCAGCGCGCCGATTCGCGGCTTGATGTGAACGATGTCCGTGGCCGGCTTCGGTTCGTCCCGGTCCAGGGGGGTTGTCGCGAGGACCGTTGGCTGCGCGGGCGCAGCGTTGCCGGGCCGGATAATGACCGGCGTTGCCGGATGTGACACGGTCCGGTAGCTCTTCCTGTCCGGATCGAAAAAGCTGAAGGTGATCGGAGGCAGCTCCTTGACCTCGGCGTTTTCAGGAATTACGGCCTGCTCGAAGCTCTTGACGCCTTCAAGCCCGAACTCGTCGGTTGTTTCGACCTTTGTGCTCGGCGGGTAAACCCTGAAGTCCCGCCAGTTGTTCAGGGACGACAGCGTCAAGGAATCAATCGGGCCGCGGCCCGTGATTTGAACCGTCACGGTGATGGGATCGCCCACGGTCACTGTGTTCGTGCTGATGCTCGTCGCAAGTGAATAAGCACCGACCGCACCGTTGAAATCCGCCGGCACGTTGTTCGTTGGCAACGGATGGACATCGATGTTGACGGGGTCGGTCGCCAGGTTCACATCCATCCAGTCAACAGGTTGTCCAAAGAAATCGACGCGGGTGTTCGGATGCGGCACGGCCAGCACCAGGGTCGCGGGACCCAGCGTCAACCGGCCGGCCTTGGCGGGAATCACGAAGGTCTTGTAAACCAGCAGGCTGAAATACTGATTGCCGATGAGGGTTTTGGTGAGCTGTTGCTGGATCATTTTGCCGACAGTAAAGCCCTCCTGAGCAAGCTGTGGCTGTTGCTTCAAATTTCCTTGCCGCGCATACAGGCGGATCTCCAGCGGGAGCACCTCTCCCAAATACGCCTCGTTCTTCGGCACGACCAGTTTCAGAAAGGCGTTCTTGCCGATGACGGCCGATTCGGGCGTGGCTTCGCCGTTTTTAAGCACATTCAATTTGAGCGGCTGGCTCGTCACCGTTTTGCCGTCCACGCTGGCGCTGATGGCGGGGATTGTGTACTGGCCCGGTTGAGCGGCACGCACCAGATAGTTGTAGGACACGACGGAAGAGGATCGGCCATTGACAAAGTTGAACTGGCTTGACTGTCCGTTGCCCGTCACCGAGAGCCCCGAAACGGCGGGGATCGTCGGAACTTCGGCAGGTATCCCTCCGTCAAATCGCAGCGATAGCGTAGCACTTTCACTGACGCCGATCGTATCGCGGTCCAGCGTGGCCGTGAAGGTCGCTGCCGACATGGTGGACCCGCCCGCGCCGCACAGGAAAAGGCACAAAAGCCCGACCCGCCCGCGAGTGCGGAACGAACAAAATCGGAAAAAGGCGTCTGACAATCGTGGATGCATGCCATCACCAGTCTTTGAACACGCGTCGCTGGTCCTTCATCTTTTGCTGCGGCACGAAGATCATCGCCCGCTCCTCGCCTTTTTGGGAATCCAGCATTTGCTGCGCTTCCTGGACGGTCATCTGGCCGGGCACGGGCGCGGCATTGGCCTCGGATTGTCCACCGGATTTCTCGTCGCCCTTGCCGCTGCCTTGCGGCTTGTCCCGTTTTGGCTGTTCCTGGTCGTTCGGCTTTTTGTTTTGAGGGTTTTGCTGTTGACTGTCCGGTTGCCGGGGATCCTTCCGGTCCTGTTGTTTCGAGTCGGGCTTTGATGCCTGCTTTTGCTGGTCCTGCTTGCCCTTCTGATTGTCGGGGTTCGACTGCTGTTTCTGATCCTGCTTTTGGTCCTGCTTGTCCTGATTCTGTTTCCGGGATTTATCCTGCGGCTGTTTGGGCTGCCGTTTTTCAAGCTCCTCCAGCTTTTTTCTGACGAGTTCCAGATTGTACTTTGCGTCGAAATCCTGCGGGTTCAATGCGAGCGCATTTGTGTAGCTCTGCAAGGCGTCCCGCCATTCGTTGATCTTGCCGTTGTCGTCCGGAACCGTCTCACCGAGGCGATAGAGCGTATTTCCCAGGTTGTAATATCCTCGTTCCTGCAATTTCAGATCGGGAGCGAGGGTGGCCAGTCTGAAGTGGAGCGCCGCTTTGTCGAGGTCGCCGGTCTTGTAAGCGGCGGCGCCCGCGTTGAAATGCAAACGCAGGTCGCCCGGCCGGCTGTTCTCGAGGGCGCGGGAGATTTCCTGTCCAGGGTCCTGCTGTTTTCCGTCCTCCTGTTTCTTCACGACTCCGTTGAGACCGGGCGAGTTCCCGTTCTTTTCCAGCAAACGCTCGTACTCCCGCTCGGCCTGTTTGAACTGTCCGTCCTCGTAAAGGCGTTTCGCGCTGGAAGGGGATGCCGACACGGCGAACGGGACGGCGAGCAACAGCAGCGCGGCCACTGCCTTGCGCAATCCGGCATTGGCTGCGACAGCGGGCACCTCCGTGCGCGCCACGCGTTTTCGTTCCGGCAGCAGCATTTCGAGAAGCAGCGCGGCAATGGCCAGGGCCAGCGGCCATTGGAATCGTTCGTGGTAACGCCTGACCAGCCGGGCTGAAGTCTCGGATTTGGGCAGGGGAGCCAGCCCTTTCTCATACAGCGTCTCCATTATGTTCCCTCCCTGCAACGGCAGATAAAATCCACCCGTGTCGGTGGCGATTTCCCGAAGCAGGGTTTCGTTCAGTCGTGATTTGACGACGTTGCCCTGATCATCCTTGATGTAAGTGGACTGTCCGTTTTCGTCGGTCACCCGCAGGAGTTCACCGTTGGGTGTGCCAATGCCAACGGTGAAGATTTTCATCCCGGCCGCCGCCGCCTTTTTCGCCGCGTCCGCCGCGCCACTATCGTGGTCCTCTCCATCGGTGAACAGCACGAGAATCTTGTAGTTGTCGCTTCCCTCTTTATACGCGGTCAGCGCGGTTTCAATCGCCTCGGTCAACGCTGTTCCGCCCACCGGAATGATGCCGACGTCCAGCGCTTCGATACTCTGGCGGAAGGCTTGCTCATCGAGTGTGAGCGGACATTGCAGGAACGCCGCGCCGGCGAACGGCACCAGCGCCAGCCGGTCGCTTTTCGCGAGTTTCATCAGGTCGAGTGCTGCGAGTTTGGCGCGCGCCAGCCGGTTTGGCCGGATGTCTTCGGCGAGCATGCTCCGGGAGGTGTCAACGGCCACCACGATGTCCAGTCCACGCTGCCTGGCTTCCTCCCATTCGAAACCCCATTGCGGCCGGGCGAGGGCCAGCAACGCGCAGACGACGGCCAGAACCACCAGCCCGAGGCGGACTTTCTGGCGCAACGGCGAGATGCCCACCGTCAGCTGCGCGAGCAGCCGCGATTGCACGAACTGCCGGATCAACGCCTGTCGTCGCCGCCATGCCCACCACAGAAACCACGCCAGCAGGGGCGCCGTCACCAGCAGCAACCAGAGCATTGGTGGATTACCGAACCGCATATTTTTGTAATTTATGTTCTACGGTCGAACACCAGCGCGCTTCGACGCAACCGACGGCAGTCCGTAAACGACGGCCGGTGTTCAAGGCAGTTTGCGCCAAACCGTGTGGTTTAAAATAATTTCCAGCAGCAACAACACAAGTCCCGGCAGCGCCGCCAGGGGGAACACTTCGCGGTATCGCTGATATTTCTTCACTTGTACCTCGGTCTTTTCCAGCCGGTCGATCTCGTCGTAAATCGAACGCAAGGCCTGCGTCTTGTCCGCGCGATAATACCTTCCGCCCGTCCGCTTGGCGATTTCCTTCAACGTGTCTTCGTCGATGTCCACCGGCTCGTCCCGGTAAACGACCTGGCCGTTGAACGGATTCTGCCCGACGGGTATCGGGGCGGTGCCGCGCGTGCCCACGCCGATGGAGTACACCTTGACCTTCAACGTCTCCGCCGCTTCGGCGGCGGTCAGCGGCGGCACCTTGCCCGCGTTGTTTTGTCCGTCGGTCATCAGGATGACGATCTTGCTTTTCGACTTCACCTCGCGCAAGCGATTCAACGCCGTGGCCAGGGCCGAGCCGATGGCCGTGCCGTCCTTGTCGCGCGTGGCGATTTCCAGACGCTCGAGGTTCTGGAGCAGAAAATCGTGGTCGAGCGTCATCGGCGCGGCAATGTAGGCGTCGCGCGCGAACGCGACCAGGCCGATGCGGTCGTTGGGGCGCTTGCCGACGAACTTCTGCAATACGTCTTTTGCGATCGCAAGGCGGTTGACCCGCCGGCCCTGCAATTCAAAATCCTCCGAACTCATGCTGCCGGACAGGTCAATGGCCACGACGATGTCAATGCCGCTCGCGATGATTTGTGTTTCTCCCTCGCCGAGTTGCGGTCGGGCCAGGGCGACGATGAACAAGGCCAGCGCGAGCCAGCGCAGCTTCAAAAGAATCGCGCCGGCGTGCGAGCGCGTGATGCCCGTGATGCCGCGGACGAGCTGGACCGACGAATAAAGGAAGGCGGGTTGAAACCCCACCTTGCCCTTCAGCCATCCCGCCAGCGGCAGCAACAGGAGCAACAGCAGGAATAACGGGTGCGCGAAGGTCATCGGATTTGTGATTCGTGGTTCAAGCTTTGCGGCGCGCTTTCCGCGGCCTCGCCCGCTCCCTCGGCGCCGGGCGTCGATGACGTCACGCGCGCGGACCCGTGGGGCACCGAAGGCACGGTGAGAGGGTGGGTAACATCAGGTCGCGGTTGAAAATGGGAGGTTTCATCCACCAGCCGCAGCGCGCTTTCATGCAAATCCTGCAATTGCTCGACCGTCGGCTCGTCCCGCGCAAACTTCACAAGGTCACAACGCATCAGAAAATCGGCCAGCGATTGTTTTTGGGCCAGCGACAGCAGCGCGCTGGACTGAAGTTCATCGAGAAACTCCTCGGTGGTGCGTTCCGGTGCGCGCAGTGAAAACGCTTCTTCGAGGTAAACCCGCAATGTGTCGGAAACCGCGATGCAAAACGGACGTGGCTCGTAGATCATTTTGAGGGCCTCCTGAAGTTTTCGGCGGGCGCGCTCATGGGGCGGAATGATGATCTCTGGTGCGGCCGATTGCGCGCGAAGTTTCCGCCAGTAACGCCAGGCATGATATGACAGTGCCACTGCCGCCAGCGCGCCGAGGACGCACCAGAGCCAGAACCAGCCGCTCGGGATGTCCACCGGCGCCTTGATGTCGCGGATGTCGCCCGCCAGCGCGTTCGTGCCCGCGGCGTTTGTCGCGGAAGACGGCGCGGGGATGATGATGGCCGAAGAGTTGGTTTTCATCTATGACGCCGCCGTTTTTCACGCGTTTCAAAAAACCTTCCCAGCGCGGCGGCGTACGGCTGGTCGGTGCGCAACTGGATCGAATCAATGCGCGCTCCGCGAAACAGCTTCAGCAACTCCGCCTGCGCCCGGGCCTGCCGCTGCGCGAAGGCGTCCCGCTTGCGCTCGTCGCCTGTGTTGACTTCGACCACTTCACCGGTCTCGGCGTCCTTCAACACGAGCCGGCCGAGCGCGGGCAGTTCCAATTCGAAACGATCGGTGATTTGCACCGCGACGACATCGTGCCTTCGGTTCGCCTGGCGCAACACCGTGAACGAGGTCTGGCCGAGCGTTTCTGACAGCACCGCTTTGCGGCGGAGGTGCGCGTCGATTTGCGGCCGCGTCGGCGCGGTCTGACCGAGAAAATCCGAGAGAATCACGACGATGGCGCGATGGGGCAGCACGTTCAGCATGAACTCCAGCGTGCTGTTCAAATCGGTGCCGCGCTTTCGTGGCTCGTAAAAAAGAATTTCGCGGATGACGCGCAGGACGTGCTTCCGGCCTTTGCGCGGCGGGATGAATTTCTCGACGCCTTCGCTGAAGAGAATCAAACCGACCTTGTCGTTGTTGCGGATCGCGGAGAAGGCGAGCACGGACGCCATCTCGGCGGCCAGTTCACGCTTGGATTGCCCGACGGAGCCGAACAATCCGGAACCGCTCAAATCCACGACCAGCATCACCGTGAGTTCGCGCTCCTCGACGAACTTTTTGATGAACGGATGGTTCATGCGCGCGGTGACGTTCCAATCAATCGAGCGCACGTCGTCTCCGGGCTGGTATTCGCGCACCTCGTCGAAGTTCATCCCCTGTCCTTTGAAGACGGAGTGATACTGGCCGGCCAGCGTTTCGCTCACGAGCCGGTTTGTCCGGATTTCGATCTGCCGGATTTTTTTGAGGATCTCGCGAGGAATCATGGGAGGGGATACTCTTCAATTGGCTTGTCGTTTTGATCCGTCCGCCACGATTTCTGCAATTTCCACGGCCCGTCACCGGACGTTCGTGCGACGATATAATGGCAGACAGATGAATCCCCTTGCGTCCGGACCGAAAAGCCGAATGTTTCCGGGTCGGGGTGCGTTTCGAGACGGACCGTTCCGTGATCATTTTTCGACCAGCCCGGCGTCTGGCCCTCTTTCTTAAACTTTCTTAAAAACTCCAAAGCTGCGACGAATTCATCATCAACCAGGGGCCCGGCACTTGTCTGCTTGAGATACATGACCCGTTTGGGGAAATCAAACGTGACCACGTGCCGCGCCAAAAACCCCAAACCGATCGCATTTCCACCGGTGTCAACCGTCAGGTTGGTGTAGGTGTCGCCTCCCCAAACACATTTCGGCAAACGCACCCATCCCGAATCGTGTCCGTTGATCGCGCCTTTTTCGACCGCGCCATCACCATTCCTTCCGGTATCAATGAGCAATTTGACACTTTTCCCTCCGGCAAGGCTGGCGTGATCAGTAAAGAGCTGGCCAAACAGGGAAAGCTTAAGCGGAAAAGACCTGCCCAAGTTCGCGACGTCAAGTTGCTTCGAGTCAAGAAAACGTATCTTTCCGGTTTGAAAATTCAGTTGGATGCAATAGTGCCTCAGGCAATCCATGGCGAGGATTCCCATAATCGGATGACCCACCCGGTCTGACAGCTGCTTGAAATTAAAGGTAGCGACCAAACGACCGGTCTTTAGACGAGTGTTTCCCAGGTAAAGCCCGGGTCTCCAATAGAGGCCTGATTTCTGTTTGTCCCCGGGCATGCTGACTGTCCAGCGGCCGAGGGGCAGGCGTTTACCTAATTTCGGTATCAGCGATTTGTCGAAAAGAGTGCCCGGCGACCCGGTATCCAGAACAAATGGCAACTCCTCTCCGTTTTCCAACCGGAGCATAATAAATAACAAGCCGCCACGACCGGCATCTTTATTGATAGCCACCTCCGTGGCAAGGTGGGGGTGGCTGGAGCGCTCTGTTGCGCAAGAACACAAGAGCAACAGGCTGAAAACAATTCCTGACTTGCCCACCAACCACCGAAGTGAAACGCGGTTCGTGCGAATCTCGATCTGCCGGATTTTTTTGAGAATCTCGCGGGGGATCATGAACTAACCTCGATAACCCGTTCCGGGCTTTCGCAATTCGTATTCTTCGCAAAGGTGTGTCTCTTGGACGTATTCAGTCAATGTTGCCCAAACGCGAAACATATCGCCCTTGCTCTTCACTTGTGAATACTCAGCCTTGTTGCCACGGAAACAAGCCAGGCAACCAAACATTCCATGTCCGTACGGGCTGTAGTCGGAGAACGCACATGTGATGCAAAGCCTCAAGTGGCATCCTACGGGCAATTGCTTTTCTAGTTCCAAGAGTTCATCTTCGAACCAACCGCTTTTGCCCGTTGATTGGAATTCTTGGTCGCGGAATTTGAGTTGAAGTTTGACGACTTCGTCCTCTAACCCTCCCTTGGAGTTTGGTTTTCCAAAATCAACCCAGGCTTTTACCAAGCCATCTTCAACGCCGTTCGGAGTGGTGACCTGAATGGGAATCTCCACGTCAAATTGACAGTCGCACAGGCATTCTTTATGGATCCGAAATCTTTGCAACGATTGCGGTTCCGTATCAGCAACGGGCGAGAGAGAGTCCAAATCTTCTCCTTCGAATATGACATCCCGGATTTTGATTCGCAGAGATTTTCCATCAGTTTGAAGCGTTGTTGATACGCTTCCATTCGCGTCCTGATACCTTGTTGGCAATGATTTCCTCACAGGGTGAAATTGATCGGATGAATGCGATTCATCGAATTAGGGCACAGGCAGTTCATCAAAGATTTTCTGAATCACCGTTTCGCTGGTTTTTTCCTCGGCCTCGGCTTCGTAGGTGATCGCTACGCGGTGGCGGAGCACGTCCATGCCGATGCTTTTCACGTCCTGCGGGGTGACGTAGCCGCGTCCGCGCAGGAAGGCGTGGGCTTTGCCGGCGAGCGTGAGCGCAATCGTTGCGCGGGGTGACGCGCCCAGTTGAATCAAATCCTTCGCGTCGATGTTGTAATGCGCCGGGTCACGCGTGGCGCAGACCAGGTCCACGATGTAATCCTTTACTTTGTCGTCAATGTAGATGTCGTTGATGACTTCGCGCGCGGACAGGATGGTTTTCGCGTCCACGACCGCGCTGGCGCCGGGTAATCCGCTCGTGCGGGCCATGAGATCGAGGATCTGGCGTTCTTCTTCGCGTGACGGGTAGCCAATGCGCAGCTTCAACATGAACCGGTCCACCTGCGCCTCGGGCAACGGATACGTCCCTTCCTGTTCGATCGGATTTTGCGTCGCAAGCACGAGGAATGGCTCTTCAAGTTTGAAGGTCTGGTCGCCGATGGTGACCTGCTTTTCCTGCATCGCTTCGAGCAGAGCGCTCTGGACCTTGGCGGGCGCGCGATTGATTTCGTCGGCGAGGATCAGATTGGCGAAGACCGGCCCGCGGCGGGTGGTGAACGCGCCGGATTGCGGATTGTAAATCTGAGTGCCGACGACGTCGGCGGGGAGCATGTCAGGCGTGAACTGCAGGCGTGAGAAGCGGACGTCGATGGCGGCGGCGAGCGTTTTGACCGACAGGGTCTTGGCCAGGCCCGGGACACCTTCGAGCAGGACGTGTCCATTGGCGAGCAGTCCAATAATGAGCCGTTCGACGAGATATTTCTGTCCGATGACGACTTTGTTGATTTCATTGAGGAGCGGCTGCACGAACGCGCTGGCCTGCTGCACCTCGGCATTGATGGCGCTGATTCCGGTGTTCATTTTTTGCGATGATAACGACCGATGGACAAATTCGCCAGCCAATGCGTTCAGAAAAAACGAACGGCACAGTCCTTGCATCCAGTTGCTTGAGAAGATGATGAAATAGCATTGCCAAGCTTTTCGAGACGCCTATGCTCAGCCCCCTGTTTTGCCCGATATGAATGGGAAACTGCCCGAGGTGAGGGAACATTTCCGCAGGATGGGGGCCGCTTACCTGGTCCTGATCATCGCCTTGCTCCCGACCCTGTTTGCTTACCGGCGGGTCAAACTGAACGTCGAGGCCCGCGATCAGGCGCGCTTCGAGCAGACGGTGCGATCCACGCGCGACGCTCTGACTCTCCGGATGGAAACGTTTCTTTCTGCGCTGCGCGGTGTGCGAGGTTTGTTTGACGCCAACCCGGCCGTGGATCCCGGCCAGTGGAAAAAATACGCGGCCAGCATTGATTTGAAATGGAACTATCGCGGGATGCTCGACGTGGGCTATGCGCAGCGTGTCACGCGGGAGGAAAAGGACCGGCATGTCGCAGCCGTGCGCGCCCGGGGGTTTCCCGGTTACCAGTTGAATGCCGACGCGGACCGTGACGAGTACTTCCCGATGATTTACCTGAGCTCCGCCACAAACT
>DATNDF010000407.1 GCA_035607015.1 Candidatus Angelobacter sp.
CAGCCCAGAACGCGGCCTCAGCCTCTTCGCGATCGAAGAGCGGGACTTCTTCCCAGCTCGTAATGGCATGCATGTTCGGCAGTTGGTTCGCCCACTTACCCGCCCTCGCCGACGGGCGGTTCGCCTGTCGCACTTCCCGTCCGTTTTCTATTGGCCCAAGGTTTGATTAAGTTTCCGCTGGTAAAAGAACTGTTCTTCCGGATCGAAGGGTCTCGCGTAAATCACTCGAACCTGCTTCCCATTGGTTCGATAGACACTGAAAACGCCAATTCCTCCGGCCGAACGCCCCAGATTAAAGAACCTGGCCTGCGCTGAAAACCGGGACGAATCAGGCAACAGCTTGATTGCGAACGGGTCTTCGAACGACTCCTCAACATCCCGAGGGTTCAAAGAACTATCCCACTCAAAGGGCGTATTGGACCAATCAAACTCCATTGGAGGGTTAATTGTAAATCAAACGCCCATGCAATGTAATTACATTGTAACTACATTAAGCGTTATAGCTTGTCAATCGAAAACTCGGCGCCTGGAAAAGAAAGTGGCCACCGCAACCGTCGGTGGCCACTTTTCAAAGGTCGCACCCGCCTATTCTTCGCCGCCTTTCCTGCCGCCGCTGGTTGCATCACCGAGCTGGTCAATGAGACTGATCAATGGCAGAAACAGCGCAATGACGATGCTGCCAACGACGACCGCCAGAAAAACGATCATGATCGGCTCGAGAAGAGAAGTCATTGCAGATACAGCGTTGTCCACCTCGTCGTCATAATTGTCGGCTATCTTCATCAACATTTCCGGCAACGCACCCGTCTGCTCGCCAACATCCACCATGCTGACCACCATCGGCGGAAATACGTTCGCCGCTTCCAGGGGCGCCGTGATCGTCTCCCCTTCCTTGACGCTTTCGTGAACCGCCGAGACCGCCTCTCCGACCACAACGTTACCGGAGGTTTCCTTCACGATGGTCAGCGCCTGCAGAATCGGCACGCCGCTGCTGACCAGCGTGCCCAGCGTTCGCGCAAAACGCGAGATCGCGACCTTGCTCACCACTGGACCCAGCAGTGGAAAATTCAACTTGAATCGGTCGAACAGCCGCCGCCCGAATTTAGTTCGCGTGAACAGCTTCAAACTGATGAAAAACGCGACCACCGAAATCAATGACATGATGAAATGTCCGGCGATGACACGGCTCACGTTGAGAACAAACTGCGTGAACGCCGGGAGCCCCTGGCCTTCCAGCATTTCTTTAAAAATTGCCTCGAACTTTGGAATGACGAACACCATCAGGATCGTCAGAATCGTTACCGCGACGAAAATGACGGCGCACGGATAAAACATCGCTGCCTTGACCTTGCCGCGAATTTTCTGCGCCTTTTCCATGAACTCCGACAATCGGTTCAACACGACCTCGAGAACGCCACCCAGCTCGCCCGCCTTGACCATGTTTACGTAAAGCCGGTTGAACACCTTGGGATGCTGCGCAAGTCCTTCGGAAAATGTGCTGCCGCCTTCGATGGCCAGAGCGAGATCGTTGATCACTTCCTTGAGCGTTGGATTTTTCTCCTGCCGTTCCAGCACTCGCAGCCCACGCAGCAAGGGAAGACCCGCGTCCACGAGCGTGGCCAGCTGCCGGGTAAAGGTTGTCAAGACCTTCGGCTTGACCTTCCCGCTCAGGCCGGGGATTTTGATACTGATGTTCAGGCTGCCTTTTTTCTTGCCCTTCTTATCGGCGGCACCGCCCTTGGTTTTCTTGTCCCCCTTCTCCTTTGACTTGTCGGCTTCGACCACCTTCGTGGGGAAGTACCCCATTTCCTTCAGGCGGCTTATGGCTTCGTTTTGGTTCGATACTTCCAAGCTGCCTTTGGTTTCCTTACCCCGTGAATCCATGGCAACATAATTGAACTTTGGCATAAGAGGCCTTTCGCTTAGGTGTATTTGAGCACTTCCTCGATTGTAGTGTCGCCGTCGAAAATACCGCGCATCCCGTCCTCTCGCAGCGTGACCATCCCCAGTTCCACAGCCTTCTGACGGATCACGACCGTGGGCGCCCGTTCGTTGATCAGCGCGCGAATGGGCTCGCTGATGACAAGTAATTCGTAAATCCCACGGCGTCCTTTGTAACCCGTGTCATTGCAGTTGCCGCATCCGCGTCCGTAGTAAAACACCTTGTCGCCGATGTCGTGCGGTGAAAGGTTGAGCAGCGCCAGCTGGTTCTCAGTCGGTTCGAACGGAGTCCGGCATTTCTTGCACGTCGTACGCACCAAACGTTGGGCCAGAACCGACAAGAGTGTGGACGAAATCAAAAACGGCTCCACCCCCATGTCGATAAGACGAGTGACCGCGCCCGGCGCATCGTTCGTGTGGAGCGTGCTCAGCACGAGATGCCCTGTCAGTGACGCCTGAATGGCGATTTGGGAGGTTTCCAGATCGCGAATTTCCCCCAACATGATCACATCAGGGTCCTGACGCAAAAATGCGCGCAGTGCCCGTGGAAAGGTCATCCCGACTCCCTCGTTCACCGGCACCTGCATGATGCCCTCGATGTCGAATTCAACCGGATCCTCGACCGTCAGCAACTTCGAGTCGATCGAGTTTATGCGGCGGAGGCAGGAATACAGCGTCGTCGTTTTACCGCATCCAGTCGGTCCCGTATTGATGAATATTCCGTTCGGCTGCTGAATCGCCTGGCCCACATGATCGTAAATGACCTTTGAAAAACCGAGCGATTCCAGCTCCATGTTCACAGCCGAGCGATCAAGCACACGCAACACCACCGATTCGCCAAACTGGGTCGGGAGGGTTGATACACGCAAATCGATCTGTCGCCCACCCAATGTGATGGCGATGCGACCGTCCTGAGGCAACCGGCGCTCCGCGATGTCGAGATTTGCCATGACCTTGATACGCGAGGTCACCGGCAACGCCAGATGCTTCGGCGGAGGTGTCATTTCATACAACGCGCCGTCCACGCGATATCGAATTTTGAATTCGTCTTCGAACGGCTCGAAGTGGATGTCGCTGGCGCGGTCCTGCACGGCCTGATAGAGCACCAGGTTGACGAACTTGATGATCGGCGTTTCGTTGGCAAGGTTTTCCAGATCCGCCACTCCATCACCCGTGCCGACCTCGGCGATTTCTTTTGCAATATCGGCGTCGGCTCCCAATTCTTTCAGAATGTCACCGACACTTTCACTTTCCTGCCCGTAAAACTTGTTGATGGCTTTTTCGATTTGTGCCGGGTCAGCGACGACCACCTGAACCTCCTTGCCGGTCAGGTAATTCAACTCGTCAACGACCGCCGGATTGAGCGGGTCCGCCAGGGCAATCCGGACCGTTGAGCCATGTAACGCCACGGGGAGACACTGGTGCATGCGCGCCGCCGTTGCCGGTACGGTCTTCAGAACGTCCTCCGCCAGGTCCAAATCCGAAAGTTCCACGACTTCGGTGCTCAAATGTTCCGCCATTAGTTGAAGGATCGTTTCCAAATCCAACAGACCAAAATCCTGCAGGATCTGAATGGGCGGCTTGCCGCTTCGGGTGTGTTCCTGCAGAACCTCCTCCAGTTGCAGGTCATCGACGAGCCCGCGCTCTTGAATCAACGCCAGCAATGGAATTGAAGAAATGTCCGCCATACCCAGGAAAATTACGAATGCCCTCCCTGCGGCTGTTCCCCCTGCCCCATTTGCGCCTGTTGGATTTCCTGCAGCTTCGTCAAAATGGTTGATGGGTCCTGCGCCTTGGTAATGACTTCTTCCTGTGAAATCATTCCCTGCTGGTATTTGTCGATCAGAAAACTGTCCAGCGTGACCATCCCGTATTTGGCGCCGGTCTGAATGTCCGAGTTTATGCGGAAGGTTTTGTTGTCTCGAATCAGCGCGGCGATCGATGGAGTGTTGATCATGATCTCAAAAATGGCCACACGCCCGGGTTTGTCGCAACGCGGGAGCAACAACTGTGAAATCACGGCCTGCAGCACGGTGGAAAGCTGAATACGAATTTGCTCCTGTTGATTGACCGGAAACGCATTCACAATACGGTCAATGGTTTTGGCCGCGCCGGTGGTGTGCAAAGTTCCAAAAACCAGGTGGCCCGTTTCCGCCGCGGTGATCGCCGCGTCGATGGTTTCCAGATCGCGCATTTCACCGACGAGAATCACGTCCGGGTCCTGGCGCAACGCCCGGCGCAACGCTTCCGCAAAGTTCGGCACATCGACGTTGATCTCTCGCTGTGTGACGACCGATTTCTTGTGTTTGTGGTAATACTCGATCGGGTCCTCGATCGTGATGATGTGCGCGTCGTCGCGTTCCTCGTTGATGATGTTGATCATTGAGGCCAGTGATGTGGTTTTTCCGGAGCCGGTGGGGCCGGTGACCAGAACCAGACCGCGAGGCTTGTAAAGAAGTTCGCGGACGGAGGGGGGGATGCCGATTTGTTCGAGCGTCAGTAATTTGCTGGGGATTTGCCGGGCGACGATCCCAAACTGCCCCTTCTCCTTGAAGACACTGACGCGGAAGCGGGCAAGTTCACCGAAGGCAAAACCAAAATCGGCGCCGCCCCGTTCGCGCACCTGTTGTATGTGGTCTTCGGAGGTGATGCTGCGCATCAATTCCTCCGTGTCCTCCGGCCGCAACGAAGGGCCTTCCACTTTGTGCAAAACTCCGTGTAGCCGGATTACAGGCGGAACACCGACGCGCAAATGCAGGTCCGCCGCGCCCTCGGCCACAACCAGCTGCAACAAATCAGACATCGAATACGACATAAGAATCAGAATGAGCGCGCCGACGGTTCTCCACCGTGAAAGCGGAGCGTCGGACATTTCATCAATTCAATTGGACAACACAACCCGCGATTCGTCATTCCAGATCCCCCAGCGTCGCCCGGATGACCTCCTCCGGAGAGGTCAGTCCGGCGAGCACTTTTCGAGCGCCGTCTTCACGAAGCGTTCGCATGCCCATTTCGCGGGCCCGTGAGCGCAACTCAGACGCAGCGACGCGGTCATAGATAAGCTTCCGAATCTCATCTTCGATGACGAAAATCTCAAAAATGCCGAAACGACCACGATACCCCGTCTTGTTGCAGTCGCTGCAACCCTTGCCTTTCATGAACGTGGCATTCCCGGTGTTGTTTGGATCGATGCTCAACGCGCGCAGCTCGGCTTCGGTCGGCACATAAGGAGCGCCGCAACGCCGGCAAACACGCCGCACCAGCCGTTGTGCCAGCAACGCGCGGGCTGACGATGCGACGAGGAACGGTTTGACGCCAATGTCGATCAGACGGGTCACCGCGCTGGGGGCGTCGTTCGTGTGCAACGTGGAGAATACCAGGTGACCGGTCAGGGAGGCGTTGATCGCGATGGAGGCGGTTTCCAGATCACGTATTTCGCCCAACATAATCACGTTGGGCGCCTGGCGAAGCATGGACCGCAAGGCGCTGGCGAATGTCAGCCCCACCGCTTCACTGACTTGAACCTGGTTGATACCGGAAAGCTGGTATTCAACCGGGTCCTCCACCGTGATGATCTTGCGGTCGGGGCGGTTGATATAGTTCAAGACGGCGTAAAGCGTCGTGGTCTTGCCCGAACCGGTCGGCCCGGTGACCAGCAATATTCCGTCCGGCAAACCAATCAGTTTTTCAAACGTCTGCTGGTCGTCGGTAAAAAAGCCCAGCTCGGCGAGGCCAAGCTTGAGCCCCTCCTTGTCCAGAATGCGCATGACAATGCTCTCGCCATGATTGGTGGGGATGCACGACACGCGCAAATCGATCGTCTTGCCTCCCACCGGCGTCTGAATGCGCCCGTCCTGGGGAATCCGCCGTTCCGCGATCGACATGTTCGACATGATCTTCAACCGGCTGATCATCGACGCCTGCAGTCGCTTCGGAGGCCCCTTCATCTCGTGGAGTACGCCATCAATCCGGTAACGCAACCGGAACTTTTTCGCCAGCGGCTCAAGATGAATATCAGAAGCGCGAGCCTTGAAGGCATCCACAATGATGGTGTTGACCAACTTGATGATCGGAGCGTCTGCGTCAACGACCGAGCCGTCATCCTTGGCCGACACCTCGGCAAGCGTCGAAATCTGGATTTCTCCCTCGGTGATGTCCTGTATCATCTTGTCCACCGAGTTTTCCCGCGCTCCTCCATAATAGCGGCCCAGCGCCTCTTCGATGTCGTCCGGACTGGCGACTTGAGGCACCACATCAAGATTGAGCAGGTGTTTCAGACTGTCGAGGGTATCGAGGTCTGACGGGTCGCTAATCGCAACGGTAACCGTGCCGTCGTGCTTGGAAACGGGAACAACGCTGTACTTTTTGGCGATATGGCGGGGAATCGCGGAAATCACCTCGTCGCTGAGCCGCATGTCACCGAGATTTACGAATTCAACCCCGAATTGCGCCGCCTTCGCCTGGGCCACCTGCGCCGACGTGATCACCTTCTTCGCGACCAACGTGTCCACGACGCCCTCGCCGGTCGAATCAGCTTCCTGCCGAACCGGGCCGAGTTGGTCCTCGGTTACCAGTCCCATGTCCGTCAGTGTATCTAACAAATAGTCGTCTCTCGCAGCCACAGTCGGTTGCTCCTGTTCGTGACCCGTCGTTTTGGAATTTCGGCCATAGTATCGGTCACGGTCTTAATGTCAAACGTTCGCGCGGATATGCAGCAGGAATTTCGCCTCATAAAATAAATCGTCAACAAAAACACGTCGCCGTGATCAGTCGTGGGGCTCAAGAGAGATCTCCAAAGAACCGAGCCGCACGAAGGCGACTTCACGACGAGAACAAACCACCGGGGTGATGGGGAACTGGCGCATCCGTCAGGAGTTGAACCTGAAACCTTCTGATCCGTAGGAACCCAAGGCTTGTTTCTCGGTGTCTCAATTCCAAACTCAACATGAAACAAAACGCATTGCGGGAAAGCGGATTGCGCGCCGCGCACCGCATTCTGAAACAAACTGAAACCAGTCGCAACATCGGGCGACGTGTTACTACTTTTGATACTACTCGCCAACAGCCGCGCCGCTCTGTTGCCTTGCGGTCAGCCGTATGCGCTGCGCCTGTTGCATCAAGTGATCGGGCCGCACGTCGCCGTAAGTGTGGGCGATGATCGCCGGGCCGGTCTTGTCGCCAATCAGCATCGCAATTTCCGCGTCACTCAATCCGCTTTCTCTTGCCCGCGTCACGAAGTACGAGCGCAAACCGTGCGGCGTGACGTGTCCCAAATCCAACGCTTCGCAAGCTGACTTGATCCGACGGCGAATGGCTGAAGCATCGGCGGCTTTTTGAGGATCGAACGGCGAAGGAAACAGCAGATAACTCACGGCCCGCTTTTGCATGTCACGCAGCAACGCCTCCATTTCGTTTAGAATTGGCACCCAAGGCGTGATGCCTTTCTTTTCCCGCTTCACGTGAAGCAAGTTTTCCGGCCAATCCACCATTTCCCATTCCATCACCAGCGCCTCGCCAATCCGCAGTCCGCTGTAGGCGAGGAAGCAAACCACGTCCGCGGCGCCGTGCTCGTTGAGGCCACGTAGCCACGCTTCAATCC
>DATNDF010000408.1 GCA_035607015.1 Candidatus Angelobacter sp.
TTCCTTGGCCAGGGATTGTGTGAGGGCGACCACGCCGGCCTTGGCCGCCGCGTAATTGGTCTGGCCGGCCGGCGCAAGCAATGCGCTGAGGGATGCGATGTTGATGATCCTCCCGTTCCGCTGGGAAATCATCGTGGGCAACACGGCCTGACAGCCGTGGAAGGTCGCGTCGAGGTTCGAGGCGATTACCTCCTGCCAGGCGGTGAAAGGAAGGTTCGCCAGCAACCCGTCGTGATGTTTTCCCGCGTTGTTGACCAGCACGTCGAGCCGCTTGTCTTCCGAGACGATCCGCGCGACCACCTTTTGCCATTCGTCCGGACGCGTCACATCCAATTCGACGAGCCGGCAACGCCCCGGGTTTTCGCGCGACAGACTCTCCGCCTTGTCGCGGTTTGCGCGCACACCGAGCCAGAGAAGGTTTTGCGGAGACTCGGCGAGGAAAGCTGCGGCGATGGCGCGACCGAGACCGCCATTGGCGCCGGTGACCAGAATGACGCGGGGACTCATGCGGCGGAATTGAAACCGGAACTCAGGAATTTGAAATCACAAAATGGGCGCCGATGGCCTGTTCATTGCACCCGACCACGCTCACGGTGGCCGCGGGATGACGGTGTTGGCGCAGCGCATCAATGGCCGCCACGCATTGCCACGCGGATGCAGCCGCCAATCCCTCACCGAGATATTTTTTTGGCGACAAGGATGCACCGGGCCAGCCGTTCCAGGCTTCCTTTTCGTCGGCGTCCAGGCTTGGTAACGCTTGGAGTCCGTCGCAAAGCAGGTGCCCGGAATTTCCGACGGGCATCTCTGAGCGCATTCGCATCGCGGCCCGTCGTCGACTTTGCATTCGAGAAAACAAATGCGGGCTCGTGATGGAATGAAGCTGCACCGTGAAGCCGCGCAAGTCTTCTCGCCGCAAATACAACGCGCCCGCGCCCTCACTGAGCACGATGCCGCGCGCGAATAAACGATAGGCGTCGGCGGTAAGCCAATCGATCTCCTCGGCACCAACAACGAGACAGCCGTCAACCCGTTTATTCGACAGCCAATCGGCGGCGAGGGCGAGTCCCTGCAAAAAGGTTCCCGGATCCCCGACCAGCGTATAATTGATGGCGGTCGTGCCCAGCAGCGCGGCGAGGTGGCTTGCGGGGGCGTTGAACACCGTCTCCGGAAAAACCAGTGGACTCGCGGTCGCCGGATCTTTCAACGCCTCGTCATAGAACCGGCGGGAATAATTCACGCAGCCGGTCATTACACAGAGGACAATTCCAAGGCGCAACGAGCCGTCACCCACCGGTCCGACGTCGTCACCCAAGGCCTCGAGAGCGGCGGCGACGGCGAATTGGGTGATCGGGCTTACGCGGCGAATCCGGGCGTGGGTCATGAAGCCCGGGCGTGTCAAAGACGGCGGCACGGCCCGCACGCGCAGCGGCGCCGTCCAACCGGGGCGCGGGAGTTCCTTCGTCAAGAGTGGACAGCCTTTCGCCAGCGCTTCGCGCAGGGGCAGCACGCCCCAGCCGGCGGGCGATACCGAGCCAACCCCCTTGACGAATATGGTCTCCGCGTCGGTCATTTCACAGCCACCTCCGCAAAATAATGGTCGCGTTTGCGCCGCCGAATCCGAAGGAATTAGTCAGTGCATATTCCAATTTTGCGTCGGTTGGCCTTTTTACGATCGGGAACGCGCAGATGGGATCCGGCGATTCGAGCGTGGAAGTTGGTGGCACCCATTGGCCACGGAGCGCCATCAGGCAGACTGCCACCTCAACCGCGCCGGCCGCCCCGAGCAAATGTCCGATGCCGGACTTCGTCGAACTGACCGGAATTTTTGGCTCGTGTTTTGAGCCCCAGCGATTGATCGCGCCAGCCTCGGCAGAATCATTCAACGGCGTGCCGGTGCCGTGGGCGTTGATGTAGCCGATTTGCTCTGGCGTCACGCCGGCGCTCTGGCAGGCAGCGGTCATGGTTGTGAATGCGGCGTCGCCGCGCGGATGCGGCTGGGTCAGGTGATGCACGTCCGTGGCTGCGCCATAGCCGGCAATTTCGCCGAGAATCGCGGCACCGCGGCGCTGCGCGTGTTCGAGTGTTTCCAGTGTGAGTACCGCCGCGCCTTCGCCAATGGCCAGCCCGTCGCGGCGTTCGTCAAACGGACGGCAGCGCGTGGGCGACAACGCCTGCAAGGAATCGAATCCGGCAAAGACGAGATGACTGAGCGCATCGTAACCGCCGGCAAGAACGCGCTCCGCGTGGCCGCCCCGGATCAACTCCCACGCGTGGCCGATGGCATTCGCGCCGGAAGCGCAGGCGTTGGCGATGATGGTGATGGGGCCGCTGAAGCCGAATGCGTCGCAAAGATTCAGCGCCTGCCGTTGCGCCTGGTAATGGACCACACGAGCGGGCTGGCCGCGGTGGGCGTCGGGCGTGCCAATGGCGTGGCGATAAAAATCCTGGCCAAAGCTCATTCCGCCGCTCGTCGTCGCGAGCACCACAGGCAAATTATCCGAAGACCGCCATCCGGATTGATGCCACGCCTCGTGCGCGGCAAGCAGCAACAGTTTTGCGGCGCGATCAAGCCGCCAGGCCTGCTTCGCAGACAAAAGAGTCTCGGGCAGGGCAGGGGGTAATGTCGCTTCTCCGCCGACCTTCACGCGCTGACGTGAGACGTCGAAAAGAGTGACTGCGCGAATGCCGACTCGACCGAGGCGAAAACCTTCGGCATTGGTTTTCCAACCGGCGCCGAGGGAAGTGACGATTCCGGTACCCGTGACGACGACACGCGCCCGAGGGGTGAAACGTTTTTTTGACGAGAACAGCACGACGGTTTGATTATTTGATTGCACACTAGCGAAGAACTTTGCCGCAAGTCAAACCGGTGACCGCTGCGCTATGTAAAACATTCGCAGTATTATTGATAAACGGCAGGCGTTGATACGACTATCGACAGGGGGCGATATATTTACTCCACCGATTCGCCCGGTATTAACCTCGGTCGAGCGGCGGACGTTTTCGGCGCATTGCATACAGGCTCGATCATTTCCTTGCGATTCGCGGCGCGTACTTGGCCAACGTGGAACAATGGAGTAATGTCTTAGTCGGCTGAATGGCACATGACACTGACTGTAAAAGTAACTTCGGCTTTGGGTGCCAGTCCGGTAAGGGCGAAAGTGCTCAACGCAACGGTTGGAACTGAAGCCACGATCACTCCCATGACCTTGCAGGAAGCTCGGCAGTATTACAACCAGCCATGAAAAAGCCGTTCATGATCATTTGCGTTTTAAGTGTCGCGGCTCTTGTCGTGCTGAAGACGGTGTCCCGTAAAAGTGCGATAGTGACGCAGGAAATGCCGGAAGTGCAACCAACAAAGAAATCATCCGCCGATAAGGTTGCGCTTCGTTCACGCGCAGAGCAGGTCACACCTGCGCCGCGAATTGTTGCGCCCGAAACGACCAAACTGGTCTTTACTGCGTATGTCGCGACGGCGACCGGATTGGTACCGGTACTTCGGACTCAGGCTCCATCCGCACGTGTATGGACACCGGAAGAAGCTCAAGCCGCTAGAGAAAGCACGGAAACAGCCCGGGAGCAATGGCGACAAGAGTTGAAAATGAAAGATGAGTATAAAGAAACGTTCGCCAAAGAAGCGGAATGGAAAGAGAAATCCAAAGCTATTGCAACAGGAATGACACTCCAAGAGGTCGTCGCCGTCATGGGCTTGCCAACACAGACGCAAGTTTTTGTTGAGATGGACAAAGAACACGATGAACTTACGATCGTGCCGAACAATACCCTAGCCAACGTCACAGGATTGGCCTTCGTCCGGTACGACCCGGATGGCAAGCAACCGTCATTGGGTGAAAGCCTCGGTGCAGGACTGAATGAATTGCCATTCGACCATCTCTTCTTATCGTTCGATAATAAAGGAAGACTAGAGGTGATGAGCTGGGGTAAAGCAGGTCTTTTAGCAACAACCGTTTCAACATCAATCAAGCAAAACATCGGTCAGCAACAAAACTCATCACCATCTAGCCCGGTCGCCGCCGAGCCAGTGACCTCACCAAAGCAATAAACTGACGGAGATTTGATTCGGGTGGCGGTCGTTTCATCAACGAGAATCCCCATCTCGCACTCCTTGACGGCTGGCGCTCGAATCGTTTTAGTTTGGAGGTCGAGCCGGCGGTTTTCAGGGTTGTCAGTCGAATGGTCGTCGCCTAGAGTCGGCGCATGAAAACGAAAATACTGACTGGCACATGGCTGACTGTTCTGGTGGCAGCAGGCGCGTTGGGGCAATTCGCGAACGCGGCCGACCTGACCGCGTTTCAGCTTGCCAAGGAGGGCAATCGCTACGTCAGCGACGAAGCGAAGGACAAAATCGTCCAGATTCGCTCGGATAAATCGGTTGGCTCCATGACACCCATCATCTGGTATGTAGTTTATTTTGACCAGGACGCCAAGTTCAGAGCGACGGAAGTCAAATTCGGCGCGGGCAAAAAGCTCGAAGTCACCCGGCCGATGCGCATGTTCGAACGAATCGGCCGCGATTACAAGGCGCTGAATACGAAAGATCTGAAAATCGACTCGGACAAGGCGTTGGAAACCGCCCTCAAAGATCCACTGCTCGAAAAATTGACGATGAAGGCCTCGCAAATGTGGCTCGACCGTGGCGAGGAAGGTCCCACGTGGCGAGTCCGGCTGTGGGCCGCCAAGTTGAGGAACCCCAACGACCAGGCTGACATCGGACAAATTTTCATCTCGGCGGAAGACGGCAAGGTGTTGCGCCGGGATCTTCGTATCAACCGCGTTGACTAACGCGGCTTGAAACGTGACCGCGTTGCCGCAAAGGCCGCCGAACTATGACGTCGTTGTCGTGGGCGGCGCTCTGGCCGGGGCGGCGACCGCCATTCTCCTGCTGCGCGAGCAGCCGAAGCTGCGGGTGTTGATTGTCGAGAAGGCGGCGGCCTTCGCACGGCGTGTGGGCGAGGCAACGGTCGAGGTCAGCGGTTACTTTCTGAGCCGGGTGCTGGGATTGACCCAGCACCTGAACGAAGCGCATCTCGTGAAGCAGGGGATGCGCTTTTGGTTTTTTAACGGGCAGACGAAGTCGCTGGCCGATTGCAGCGAGATCGGCGGCCGTTATCTGGCGCGTGTGCCAGCCTATCAGGTGGATCGCGCCGTGCTCGACGAGGAGGTTCTGCGCCGCGCCTGTGCGCTCGGAGCCGAATTGTGGCGTCCTGCCAACGTGGGAAGAATCGTGCTCAACGCGGGCGGAGAACAAACCGTGGAGGTGAAACGGCACGAACGAACAGAATCCGTCCGGGCGCGCTGGGTGGTGGACGCCTCTGGCATCGCGGCGGTACTCGCGCGCCAGGAAGGCTGGTGGCGGCCAAACACCGCGCATCCCACAACCGCCGTCTGGGCGCGTTGGACCGGCGTCAAGGACTGGGATGGTTTGGAACTCGCCGGAAAATTTCCGGACTGGGCAAAGACATGCCACGGTATTCGCGCGACGGCCACGAACCACTTTACCGGCGACGGCTGGTGGGCCTGGTGCATCCCACTGAAAGGCGGCGACGTGAGCGTGGGCGTGGTGTTCGACCAGCGCCGGGTGCACTGGCCGGAGGGCGGGCAGCTCGGAGACCGGTTAAAACATTTTCTGAGGCAGCATCCCGTGGCGCGGGAAATACTCGATGACGCCACGTGGCGGGAGGGCGATGTGCACTGGCGCAAGAACCTTGCGTATTGGAGCACGATATTCGCGGGGGACGGCTTTGCCCTGGTTGGTGACGCCTCAGCGTTTCTTGACCCGCTTTACAGTCCGGGCATGGACTGGGTTTCCTTCACTGCGAGCGCCAGCGCTAAGTTGATTCTGTCTCAGCAGCGTGGAGAAGACATCGCGGCCGCGCTGGCGAAGCACAACCGGGATTTCGCGCAAAGCTATCAGCGTTGGTCCACGGCTCTTTACCTGGACAAGTACGAGTACCTGGGAGAATACGACTTGATGCGCCTGGCCTTCCTTCTCGACCTGGGTCTCTACTACCTCGGCGTGGCGTCGCAGCCATACAAATACGGCGCCGCCGCGCTAAGTGAGCCGGTATTCGCCTCGCCGGTCTCGGCACCGTTCTTCCACCTGATGCGTCTGTACAATCGGCGCCTGGCGCGAATTGCGCGCCGCCGCCGCGAACGCGGCCGGCTGGGAAGGAGGAACGCGGGTCGTAGTTTCATGTTCAAGGGCTACACTTTTTCGCGCTCAAGCGTGCTGCCGGTTTTCAGCGCATTGGCCGGCTGGTTGTTGCTGGAAATCCGGGAAGGGTGGCGAAGTTGGGGGCGCCCGCGCGTGGCGGAGAAACAGCCGGATCGACTGCTGATTCCCGTTGGCGGCACCACGCCGCATCAATGATCACGGACAAAAACGAGCAGATACCGGCGCGCCTTGCCCCGCATCGTCCGTTGACGGAGTTTTATCCGACGGCAGCCCAGCGGGCGCGTTACGTCGGCGATTTGTTCGACCGTGCCGCGGGCGATTACGACTGGATGAGCGGCGCAATGTCATGGGGGACCGACCGCCGGTATCGCCGCAGCGCACTGCGGCAGGCGGGGCTTCGGCCGGGCCTGCGGGTGCTCGACGTTGCCACCGGGACCGGTTTGGTGGCGCAAGCCGCGCTGGACCTCGGCATTCCGGCTGATGATCTGACCGGGCTGGATCCGAGTCGCGGCATGCTGTCTGAAAACCAGAGAAGGCACGCGTATCAACTGATGCAGGGCATCGGTGAAGCACTGCCATTCCGGAATGAAACGTTTGATTTTATCTCCATGGGTTACGCGCTGCGGCATGTCGAAGATCTCGGCAGGCTTTTCGCGGAGTTCCACCGTGTGTTGTCCGAAAAGGGCCGGGTTCTGATTCTGGAGATTACGCGCCCTTTGTCGCGAGCGGGCTTTGGCCTGATGCGATTTTACATGCGCCGCTTGATGCCATTGCTTACGCGGCTGGGCACCCGGCATCGCGACTCGGCCCGGCTCATGGAGTACTACTGGGCCACCATTGCCGAGTGTGTTCCTCCTGCTTCGATTCTTTCGGCGTTGTCCTGCGCGGGATTTGTGGACGTGGCGCGTCGGACCACCGGCCGTGTTCTCAGCGAGTATCAGGGGACAAAAAAATAAGATCAGGCGACCAGCGTCTCGGCGCGCCGGGCGCGGGTCTTGGCCGTCTCCGCCAGTTTTTGGTGGTAATGATCGGCGAGACTCCGCTCTGAGGGCTTCAATTCTTCGGCAGCAATCGCGGAAAGAATCCGCTCCTCGGTCATTATGAAGCGGTCCCGTTTGTAGAGCAGATAATCCTCGCGCAGATCGGGCGGCGTCAGGTTGATGGTGACGAGGTTCGCGCCGGTGCGGAGGCCCCGACGGTAACCGCTGCCGGGCTCGGCGATGTTGAGCGCGCTGACCGCCGGGATCACCCAGTCCGGTCGCATGAGGCGGAGCGCCGCCATACAATTCAGCGTCAAATCAACGTTGGCCGTGGGGGAAGACGCCAGTGGCGTCTCATTGCCCGGAATGAACGGGCTGACGCTGCAACCGTCCAGCGGCAGTTCGCGGGCCAGAGCGAAATTCGCCAGCAGGGCGTCCGCGCTTTCACCGGGCAGTCCGGCGATGAAGCCGGAGCTGACGTTCCAGCCGTTTGCCGCCAGCAGGCGGATGTGTTCGATCCGTTCCGCCAGAGTTCCCGGCGCCTCCATCCGTGCGTAGAGTTCCGGGTCGGCGATTTCGAATTTAATGATGTAAATGGATGCGCCTGCGGATTTGAGCTCATCGTAAATTGGAGGGTTCAACGTGCCCAGGCACACGCTGATCCCGACCGGGGTTTCACGACGCAGAATCCGGATGAGCGGCAAAACCACTTCACGGACGGCAACGGGATCTTCCCCGGTCTGAATGTTGATGTCGGTGATGCTCGCCGGACGATGATGGACGAGCAGGTCTGCCAGTTGGTCGAGCCGGGCGCGATGTCGGGACAGGTCGCGATTCCCGCGCCGCATGCCGCAGTAGGAGCAGTTCTCGCGGCAGAAATTGGAGACCTCGACAACACCGCGCAGGAAAACAGTGCGTCCGAATTCATTGGAGAACGCGTTTGCGGCGCGTTCATGAAAGGCAAGCTGGGCCTTGCCACGCGAATGCAGGATGCCGGTCGTCGGGAAAAACGGCTCGTCAATCACCGCCTCAGTTAAAACGGTCTGTGAACCAAGCGCAAACCAATTTCAGAGGGTGTCGTCCGCCGTCCGTGCGGCCCCCGGCGCGGAGCGGAATTGACACCCTGGACCCGGCCCGCCAAGAATCAACCCGGTCGACCTGACCAAACTGGATCGAACGATCTCGCGCCCGGAATGGTCTTATCGACATGTGACCTCCCTAACTGAGGCTGTGAAACCAATCTTACCATGGTGCGTTGCTCTCGCGTTGCTGGCGGCGTTGACTCTCGTTTACCGGCGTGAGAAGGAGAGCGACGAGTCCAAACTGATGCAGCTCCGGCAGGACAATGACCAACTGTCCGCGCTGCGGGCCGAAAACGAGGAATTGAAAAGGGTCCGGGTGCAGGTGGAGGAGCTGGCCCGTTTGCGCAAAGAGAACGAGGAACTTCACCGCTTGCGCAACGAAGTCCACCAGTTGCGCTCGGAGAAGCAAGAGGCGTCCAAACCGGGGTTCTCCGCCCCGGACGCCGCGCAAGCGAAAGCCAACGCAGTGACACAGCAACAGATGCAGCAGCAACTCCAGCAGCTTCTCGCCGAGAACGACCGGTTGCGCGCGGAAAACCAGCGATTCGTGCAGGCGGGTATCGACGCGCAGGTCGGCGCCCAGGCCAGTGCCTGCGTCAACAACCTCCGCCAGATTGACGGCGCAAAACAGCAGTGGGCGTTGGAGAACAAAAAGACCGCCGATGCGGTTCCGAGCGTGCAGGACCTGTTGCCGTACTTCAAAGGCGAGACTTTTCCGGTTTGTCCTTCCGGCGGCGCCTACGCTGTAAACGGCGTCAGCCTGCCGCCGACTTGCTCGGTCGCCGGCCACGTGCTTCCGCAGTGATCGCGCAGGCGGCGCCAGCCCGGTTCATTCGCAACCAACGATCAGATCTTCTTTGGTTGAGCGACCGCAACCACCAGAGCGTCCGCGTCCAGGTATTTCGCCGCCACCGAGCGGATTTCATCCTGAGTCACCGCTTCGTATTTTGTGTCCTCGGTGTCGGCGTTGGTGTACCCGAGGCCGTAGAGCTCGTCCAGGGCGGTGGTCATGGCAAAACTCCCCAGGTCCTGGCGTGCGATTTTCTTTTGTCCGATCAGCTTTGCCTTCGCGCGCTTGAGTTCTTCCGCGGTCAAACCGCCTTCACGCAGCAAGGCCGCCTCCTTCAATAACTCCTGTTCAACCAGTTCGACTTTTTCGGGCGCGGTGCCGCAATAGAAGGCGAAGTAGCCCGGCGCCAGTCCGAAGAAATTCTGAGCGCCGACGTAGTAGGCCAGTCCGAGCTCATCGCGGATGCGCAGGAATAGCCGGGACCCGAGATCGCTGCATGATTCCTGGAGGAGCTCGAGCGCGTAGCGATCCGCGGCATGAACGGTCGTGCCGGGAAACGCCACGACCACCACGGCCTGTTTCTTGTCGCGCGTCTCGGTGGCGCGGCCGGGATTGTTGCGTGCGCGCGGCAGCGGGGCCCTGGCGCCGGCGCGTTCCCATCGGGCGAAGGCCCGCTTTGCAGCCGACAAAACCTGTTTCGATTTCACATCCCCGTAGATGGCGAGGACACAGTTGTCTGGAGAGACAAGCTTCTGATGGAATGATCTCAGATCGGAGGTTTGCAGATTTTCCACGCTTTCCTCGGACCCGAGGGCATCGAGGCCATAGCCGGTGTCGCCGAACAGGGTACGGCGCATCGCGCGAAAACAGCTTTGAAGCAACTGGTCCCGTTGTGCCTTGATCGCCGCCAGCTGAACCTCGCGCTCGCGTTCCAAGGCAGGCTTCGAAAAAACCGCGTTCAACAGCACGTCTGCCAGGAGGTCCATTCCGTCGGGAAAATCTTCGCTCATTACCTCCGCGCTCACGCCAAAACTGTTGTTGCCGCCAAAACTGTCAATACTGCCGCCCAGCGATTCAATCTCTTCGACAATTCGTTCAGCGGTCCGCTTCTTCGTTCCTTTCAACAGCATCTTCGCGGTCAACTGCGAGACCCCATTGGTCGGAAGGGTTTCGGCCAGCACCCCTCCCTTGAAGACCGCGCGAAATTCGACAAATGGAAGACGATGGTCCTCTTTCACGAGCAGACGGAGGCCGTTTGACAGTTCATGTCGCTGGATCGCGCTGTCGGCAATCCGGGGCGCCGTTTGCGTTTGCCCGGGCCGTAACCCGGCGGGGAGCAAAGCGTAAACGGTCCGATTTTCCACCGTCAGATACTTGCGGGCGACTCGCTGGAGGTCGGCGCCCTTCACCCGCTTCACGGCTTCCAGATAGCGTTCCGAAAAACTGAGGTCGCTGGCGGCGATCCAGCTGCCGCCAAGGTCCTGGGCCTGGCCCTGCATGGTCTTGCGCGCCGAAAGCGTGGCCGAGATGAATTGTTTGACGACCTTCCGCAGTTCAGCGGGTGAAGGGGGTTTTGATTTCGCCTTTTCGATTTCGTCAAACATCGCGTAGCGAGCCGGGGAGAATTTGTCGCCGTCTGCGACCGCGCTCACGCCAAACAATCCGGCGTTGCCGGGGCTGTACGTCCAGGCGTCAACGGTATGGACGAGGCCCTTCTTTTCACGCACCTGCTGGTAAAGGCGCGAACTGCGTCCTCCACCGAGCAGGGTCGCGAGTACGTCCAGAACCGGCACATCGGGATGGCGCAAATCGGGAATGTGCCAGCTGAAATGCAGATGGCCCAGTTCGATGGGCGCCTCCTCGATGACTTCGCGTGGCGCGGTCTGTTGCGGTTCCCCCGGCAGCACGACCGGCGGCAGCGGCCGGGTCTTTGACTTTGCGTAAGCTT